>NZ_JCAUAN010000041.1:0-56372 GCF_059691975.1 Paenibacillus sp. J22FR5
CAACATAACATGCCCTGACTCTCTTTATTCTTTTACCGAATCCAATAGGGATGAAATCCTGCGAATACACGAGCTTGCGTGAGGAAATTAAATCAAATCGAGGGAGCTTAACCACGCCATACAACACTTGCAGAGGCTTTGCCTCGTTGCTATAAACCGCATCGTAAACAGACATGGAAACAGTTGGCTTGCCCACCGTTGCTACAGGATAAGCGGTAAACTCCGCTGCATACTGCACAGAGATATCCTTCATTTCATACGTTACAGCCGAATCTACTGCTTTCGCAGCCCCCCAAACAGGAACGGTAAACCCAAGACAGCCGATCATCACTAATAAAGAGATAACTTTACTTATTTTCCTAATCATACCAAATCCCTCCCTTCCATAGATTACTAGATGATAGGGAGGTTGGCAATATGTTCATTTTAGGAACAACTTAACCTTCGGCTAACTATAGATCCTCTACTTTGCTATCCCCCAAATGAGAACCTGATTGCACATGCTGCACAGGATGCAAAGCATCGTCATCGTTGTTATCTCGAACTGTTTTTTGCAGAACAAATGAAGACATTGTCAGGAACAAAGCCGTTACGGCATAGTATCCTTTGACAGAGAGCAGCTGCTCCAGGTTAATGATCCCGATGAACATACCCAGCAACGCTAGAGCAAAGGAGCTCCAAGCCAAAAAGGTAAAAGCCGCTGTATTCCGTTTGCGGGATTCATACCCATCCTCCAAATTATCTCGAATGACCTTCTGCAGTACGAAGGCTGACATGGTGAGAAAAAGCGCACATACCGCAAAATAACCCTTCACGCTAAGCGATTCTTCGAGTGTATATATCCCAATAAACATTGCCACAAAAGCCCCAATAAAGGATGCCCACGCCATAAAAGTAAATGCTGTTGTATTCCGTTTCCGCTGATTCATCATGTTAAAATCCCCCTATCGTTGCCCTGCAACGTTATCATTGACTTGCTCTTGATACTCAGTATATGGCACTCAGTCCTTGATAAATAGTACTATTTTCCAATAGTACCTACTCCTAAGACTTCCTAATACAAAACCGAGATAAGGTGGAATGAATTGACACTCTCTTTTTAGTACTGTATAGTACTATTTATGACAAAAACAAAAAAAGGTTCCAACCGTGATGTTGTACTCCAGACCGCCATGAATCTCTTTCTGACCAAGGGATATTTGGCCACCAGTATGGACGAAATTGTGCTCGTCAGCACAGTGTCGAAGACGAATATTTACTATTATTTCAAAAGTAAAGAGGAACTCTTGACCGCGATTCTTGATCAGCTTATCAAGAGTTATACAGAGCTGATGCAAGACATCATAGCTCGTAAGGACTTACGTGTGCAGGAGCGTTTTGACCTGTTCCTTCACAGCATGACAGGCCCCGAAACACGTTTTTTGGCCGGATGCCCTTTCCTCACCCTGTATACCCAAATGCCGCAGGAGGCGGATGAACTTAGACGGAAGGTGGCCCTGTTTTTTCGGGATCAAACGAACCTGGTTGAAAGCCTGCTCCTTGAAGGTGTACACACAGGGGAGTTCTCTCCCACACTTCCTACACAAGCTGTCGCTGCACTCATCGTTTCCACGTTGGAAGGCGCTCTGTTCCTGCAGCATGCGAATCAAGATCCAGCTTTGCTGGGTCAAACTTTCACTACTTTAGCCCATTTGCTAAAGTAATTTTTTTAATCAATATTAGTACTAAATAGTACTAATATTGATTATCAAACAACGATTAGAGAGGCTACTCATTTGGCACATATTTTCATCACTGGCGGAACAGGGTTTATTGGATCGCACACGTTAGATCTGCTTTCACGTGAGAATCACACGGTCTTCGTGCTCGTTCGGTCGCGGTCGCGTTGGGAACAGATTTGCAAGAGGCAAAGATGGGAGGATGGTGTGGAAAGGTGGGGTACACAGGATCGCGCATTTGCGTTGGCGGAGGAGCTCCGCTCCGCCCGCTTGATCGAGATCGGGGAAGCGCACCATTTCCCGATCTCGCACCCGGAGCTGACAGCCCAGCTGCTTCGGCAGCAAGGGCTGTAAGTTGTGCCATAAGCTCGCTTATCCGTCTGAATCTCTCAGGCAGATAAGCGAGCTATTTAATTTTCCTCACCGAGAACATACACCTATCGCCCACTATGCGAATAATGTATGAGAAAACCTTTTATCGAGGCCATTCACAGTTGAGCGACCGCGTCTAAGAGGTAAGTTTTATTGCCAATCAGAAAGCAGTTTTCGGTAACCGAAAACTTAAACTTCCTGATGTGGTAGAAAAGTAGGCTCGGATACAGTCATTTCCGGCTCTCCATTTCTCTGAGCCTCCCATTTTTGGGGGTCTCAGAATCACTTTTTGCTTCTTCAACCCCCGAGACTGCCATTTCCGGTGGCTCGTTTATTTCAAAGGAGGAAACCCCTATGCAAATTCACGTTGTCCAAAAGGGACAAACGCTGTATCGCATTTCCCAAGCCTATGGCGTATCCGTGGATGAGGTGGCAGCGGCGAATGAGTTGACCCCCAGTCAATCGTTAGTCATCGGACAGGCATTGGTTATACCCATTGTCGGTTCCTACTACTGGGTACAGCCTGGGGAGGGCCTTTACCGAATCGCACAAAAGCTCGGCATTGACCTAGATACGCTCGCTTCCGTCAACGGACTTACGATATATCAAACGTTACCCAGCGGGATTCGTTTGTACATCCCCCCGACCCCGCGCAAACAAGCAGAGGTGAATGCCTATGTCGAGCCTAGGGGAGCGGATGTGTCACCTGTTCTGATTCAAGCTTCCCGCGAAGCCGCACCTCATTTGACATACTTAGCTCCCTTCTCCTTCCGCATTAAACGAGATGGAACCTTGGTCAATCCGCCTCTAAATAATCTACGAGAAATTGCTCAACAGCACGGGGTTACCCTAATGATGGTGGTCACCAACCTCGAAAATGATCAATTTAGCGCAGAACTGGGGCACGTTATCCTAACCGACGAAGCTGTTCAAAACCACCTGCTCCAGAGCATCGAAACTACAGCAGAGCAGCTCGGCTTTAGAGATATTCATTTTGACATTGAACATCTGCTGCCTGCTGATCGTGAGGCGTACAACAAGTTCCTGCGCAAAGCGGCGGATCGTTTTCATCGCAAAGGCTATCTGATTTCCACCGCGCTTGCGCCAAAAACAAGTGCCACCCAAGCTGGAGCTTGGTATGAGGCTCATGATTATAAAGCGCATGGCCAAATTGTCGATTTTGTCATCATCATGACGTATGAATGGGGCTACAGCGGGGGGCCGCCTATGGCGGTTTCTCCTATTGGACCCGTTCGTAAGGTGCTGGATTACGCTCGGAGCGAAATGCCTGCCTCCAAAATCATGATGGGGCAAAATCTGTACGGCTACGACTGGACACTGCCTTTTGTCCAAGGAGGCGCCTACGCCAAAGCGGTTTCTCCTCAAGCTGCAATCGATTTGGCCCGCAAATATAACGCGCAAATTCTGTATGACTACACCGCACAAGCGCCGCATTTTAACTATTGGGATGACGCGGGCAAGGAGCACACAGTTTGGTTTGAGGATGCTCGGTCAATTCAGGCCAAATTCCGTTTGATTCAAGAACTCGGCCTTCGCGGGATCAGCTATTGGAAGCTTGGGCTCAAATTTCCGCAAAACTGGCTGTTGCTTGAAGATAATTTTAAAATTGTTAAGCGCGGTTAACACATAAAGCCCCCTTCTCGCAAGCGCGTGAAAGATGGGCTTTTCTTTTTTTCGACATATTCAGCAAACTTTCAGCAAGCCCACTTGTGATTTCCCTTCATTTTCCTCCATGAAATGCCGATGAAAATAGATATATTTTCATAATCAGATTCTAGCAACAGCTTTAATGGAGGGAAATGAAGCATGAAGAGATTTACGCATAGTAAATGGTTGTCCCTGATCGTTATTTTCATTCTAGCAAGTCAGGCTATTTTCACAGGAAGTGCGCTGGCAGCAGATGAAATTTCTAAGCTGGTTTTGAACAAAAATGAACTTAGCTTACAAGTCGGCGATACGGCCAACTTATCGGCAACTGCTATCTTTGTCAGCGGCTCCACAGAGAATGCTACCGTCAAAACAGACTGGAATTCTGGCACAACGGATGTAGCATCTGTGTATGCAGGTGTCGTTACGGCCAAGAAAGAAGGTAAAGCCGTCATTACGGCTACCTATATGGGTAAAACGGAAATTGTTACGATAACGGTCAGCAAGAAAGTAAAATCATTAACTACGGATAAGCAAGCCCTTGATCTTCGTCTCAATGCAACGGATCAAGTGACGATTACGGCTTACTACGAAGATGGCACTTCGGAAAATGTAACAAGTAAAGCCGATTACACGGTCAATTCGAGCTCAATCGCAACGGTGACGAACGGTTTAGTCAAAGGACAAAATCCCGGAAGCGCCACAATTACAGTTACCTATATGAATCAATCTCTCGTTCTGGACGTCGATGTCGAGGTTGTACGTCGTCTCGATGCTGAGAAAACCAGCGTTTCTTTACTCCTGAATGGTACGACCAAGATTAAGCTTATGGCGACCTATCCTGATGGCTCCGTAGATGACGTATCTAGCAAAGCAGTATGGACAACGGACAAATCAACCGTAGCGGATGCGTTGAAAGGTACGATTACGGGTTATAGTGTCGGGAAAGCAACTTTGACAGCTACCTACGGTACCAAATCAACAACAATAGCCGTTGATGTAGACAGCACAGTGAAACTTGAATTAGATAAACAAAGCATTTTGCTTAAGAAAAATGGGACAGGTTCCTTAAAGCTTACAGCTACGTATGCCAATGGAACGTCGACGGATATTTCTGATCGCGCCGAATGGTCGTCTAGTAATGAAGATATCGTTCAGGTGACGAAGGGCCAACTCATTGGCAATGCGATCGGTGAAGCAACCGTACTTGCGAAGTATGGAGAAAAAGTAGTTGCGGCTAAAGTGGACGTTGAAGTTCCTCGCCGTTTGGTTGTGGATACAGATCTGGTTACTTTGAAAACAGGCGAAACGCATCAGCTTGTTCTACGCGCAACCTATGCGGATGGAACCACGTCTACCGTGACCGATAGCGCAACTTGGAGCGTTGATGATGAAGATATCGCCATTGTCAGCCTAGGAAATATTACGACGTATAAAGCTGGTATTGCCAAAGTAACCGCAGCCTATGGCGGTAAAACAACAACGACCGAAGTGGATGTCGATGTGCCTACGATCATTAAAGCCTCTCAGAAAATCGTCAATATGCAAATCGGAGATTCCGCTAATGTGGCGTTGACTGCTTATTTTAAAGACGGCCGCGAAGTCGACGTTACGGAGAAAGCGGAGTGGGCGACTAGCGACAAAGATATTGCTGAGGTTAGTAGTGGATCAATTACGGGGACTGCTACAGGGGCTGCATCCGTGACCGCTGCATATGGAACACGTAAAGCTGTGATTCAAGTTTCTGTAGGCGTTTTGAAGAGTCTTACGGTAAGCGAAGAGAAGCTCATTATGAAGAAGGGCGCCTCTGTCACCCTCACAGCAGAAGCTTTGTACACCGATGACACGGAAAACGATGTGACCGCTGATGTTATCTGGACAAGCAGCAACGTTAAATCAGTAACGGTTGATAAAGGTGTCGTGAAGGCGATCGCATCCGGTGAATCGACACTGACTGCACAACTAGACGACAAAACGGTAACCATTCCGGTGCAAGTCGATATGGCAAGTGAGTTGAAAGCGAATGTAGCCAGTCTGATTTTTGATCTGAATGAAACAAGAATCATCACACTTACAGCAACGGATGCTAACGAAGCAGCACATACAGTAACGAGCGAGGCTGAGTGGAAAACAAGCAACAGCAGCATTGTTACGGTATCCAAAGGTTTCGTAACACCAGTAGCCCGCGGCAAAGCGACCATCACGGCAACGTATGGCGGTAAAAGCATTACCATTCCGGTAGAAATCGGCGTGATTGATGGCCTAACTGCTAGTAAATCCTACTTTGTCACCAAGAGCGGCACTCAAACACAGTTGAATTTAACTGCGACATTGTCCGATGGTACGGTGAAAGATGTGACGGATATTGCCGTATGGAAAGTCAGTTCTTACAAGCTAGGATCTGTGGAAAAAGGGCTTTTCACAGCGACTGCGTCAGGAAAAACAACGGTTACTGGCTCCTTTGGCGGTAAAACAGTTGCGATCCCAGTCGAAATCGATGCTTTGAAATATTTGAAAACCGATGTTGTTAAACTTACACTTAAAGACGGTGCCACAGCTAATGTGGAAGCATTGGCTACGTATACAGACGGATCGGAAGAAGATGTGACGAAGCCTGCATTATGGACCACGTCGAACATCATGATCGCGGACGTTAAGGATGGTATTATTAAAGCAACTGGCAAAGGTACAGCACGTATTACCATTTCGTACGCCAACATGCGAACAACAGTCCAAGTGACTGTTACAAAGTGACGCTATGAAGAACCGTTTCCTCCTAGGTTATCTAAGGGGAGACGGTTCTTTTGCATGTTCATAGAACGGACATCCACACCTTCATGCATAACTTCTCGTACACGGGGGAATATATGCTTACCTACACCGAATGACCCCTATCTACTGAATACCAATACCTGGAGGTATGGATAATGGTTACCCGATCTTTCAAATTAGCATCTATTTCTTTTCTTACTTTCTCTCTTCTGCTTGGAGCACATCAATATCGGCTGCATGCGCATGATCAACATCAATCACAAACTGACAACCTGCAAAGCTTGAAGACCGGCTCTGCCACTATGTATCAGACCAATCCCTTTGGTATGCCTGGGGCAGACACCCGTTTCCTACAAACAAACAGCCTGAACGGGCATGCTGCTGCTTACGGTATTACACCGCCAACAGCTTTGAACGTCTCCGCCCTGAAAGCGCAGTCTGTCGCTACACCCAAAGATAAAACGAAGCACTGGTACAGCTACCTCGGTTTATTGGGCTTACTTGGCTTGCTTGGGCTTGGATCGCGTTCCAATTCTACGTACTCGAAATAACTGGCATATCATCTAAGGAGCCTATAAGAGCCTAGTTCCTGGTCTGGGGACGGGCTTTTTCGCATGCCCAGATAAACTTTTGTTTATTCGATAGACTTTTGTTTGACGGTGCGATAAGATAAGTAGAGAACGACGAAAAGGGGAGTTTTCCATGGATCGTGAACAGCAAATCCTAGCGCTTATCCGTCAAAATCCATTCATTTCCCAGCATGAAATGGCGGGTATGATCGGCATCTCCCGATCCGCCGTGGCTGGTTATATTGCTGCGCTCACCAAAAAAGGAACAATTCGTGGCAGAGCCTATGTCACCTCGGATGAGCAGATCGTTTTCTGCATCGGTGGTGCGAATCTTGACAGCAAAGCCATAAGCAAGCAAGCTATCCGCTTGGCCTCCTCCAATCCCGTGACGGTTACTGAGTCCTGCGGAGGCGTTGCTCGTAACATCGCAGAAGCCTTAGCCGGATTGGCTTGCCAAACGGCTCTCCTAACGGTAGTCGGTGACGATAAAGCAGGCCAGTGGGTGCTCGAAGAAACGAGGCGTCGAGGCGTCGATGTCAGTCAAGCCATTGTGCTGAATGGCGAGAACACCGGGTCCTACACCGCACTCCTCGACACATCTGGGGAGATGTTTCTCGCTTTTGCCAATATGGACATTTATGATAAATTCACGCCTGCGATGCTCCGGGACAAATGGTCTCATATTGCTGCTGCCAAGCTCATAATCGCGGATACGAATCTACCTAGTGACACATTGGAGGAGCTAATTCGTCGATGTCAGGAGGAGAATATCCCTCTCTTCATCGATCCTGTTTCCTCGGAGAAGGCGAAAAAGCTTCCAAGTGACCTTTCCGGTGTGACGGCTATTTTTCCAAATCTAGAAGAAGCGGTTCAGCTAGCCCATACACCACTGACTATGGATCAGGATGTGGTCGATATGTACTATTTAGAGCCTGACCACACGAAAATTGCTAGAGTCATTCGAGAACGCGGCGTGAAGCATGTTTTTATTACGCTAGGCAGCAAAGGTGTTCTGTACGTAGGTGAAGAAGGCGAACGATTGTTCCTTCCGATCCCAACCAAAGTCGTCGAAGTTACAGGAGCAGGCGATGCTTTCTTGGCCGGTATTGTCTACGGCGTTACTCGTCAAGAAACCTATTTGAGATCCTGTGAATACGGCCTTGCCGCTGCGCATATTACCCTGCAAACCAGTCAATCCACGTCCAGCGAGCTGAACGAGGATCGCTTACAACTTACGATACACACCATGACTAAAGGAGATTAAACTCATGTTACCTACCTCATACTTAACTTTTACCGACGAAGTGAAAGAAGCTCTCGCAAACAATAAACCGATCGTAGCGTTGGAAACGACGATTATTTCTCATGGCATGCCATACCCGCAAAATATCGAAATGGCGAAAAAGGTGGAGCAAATTATCCGCGATAATGGCGCTGTTCCTGCAACGATTGGCATCATGGATGGCAAAATCAAGATCGGCTTAAACGAGCAGGAGCTCGAAGCTTTCGCGACGAATGGTCATGTGGAAAAAGTGAGCCGCCGCGACTTCCCGTACATCCTCTCCTCCGGTAAAATCGGCGCGACAACGGTAGCCGCAACGATGATCGGCGCTGCTTTAGCTGGCATCGAAGTGTTCGCTACCGGCGGCATCGGCGGTGTTCACCGCGAGGGTGAAACCTCGATGGACGTCTCCGCTGACTTGACGGAACTAGCGCAAACGAACGTCGCCGTCGTCTGCGCCGGCGTGAAATCGATCCTCGATATTGGGCGTACACTCGAGTACTTGGAAACCCACGGCGTGCCGGTGGTTGGCTACCAAACGAGCGAGTTCCCGTCCTTCTACGCCCGCGAAAGCGGCTACGGCGTAGACTTCCGCCTCGATGAGGCGACAGACGTGGCCGCTATGCTCCGCACGAAGTGGGAGCTAGGCTTGAGCGGCGGCGCCGTCATCGCTAACCCGGTCCCTGCGGAATCCGCTATGGACCATGTCGAAATCGAAGCCGTCATCCAGCAAGCGCTGAATGAGGCCAAAGAGCAAAACGTGACCGGCAAGAAGGTCACGCCTTTCCTGCTAGCGCGGATTAAACAGCTGACCGAAGGGCGCAGCTTGGAGACGAACATCGCGCTCGTTTACCACAACGCGCAAACCGCTGCTAGGATTGCGGTTGCACTGAAGAACTAAAAATAAAGGGACATCACTTCTCTCAGATGATAGACGCATTACGCGCAGTTCATCTTCAGAGAGGGATGTCCCTTCTTATTTGAGTAAATTACTCCGTAATCCATTGCGTTTTTTGTGCAAATGGTACGCGCGCTGCCTTCGTCGGAATGACCTCAGGGTATCCGATATAGATGAAACCAACCATCTCTTCTTTGCCCACGAGCCCGAAGTTCTCTTGCATTTTCGGATGATACGTTGGATCGCCCGTACGCCAGATGGTTCCTAATCCCAAAGCATGTGCGGTCAGCATCATGTTCTGTACGGCGCAGTGAACAGCCGCATACTCCTCGATCACCGGCACGACTGGCTTCTCGGCAGGCGAGACTGCCACGGCGATGACGAGCGGAGCTCGGAACGCTTTCTTCTCACTGCTACTACGCAGCTGCTCTTCCTCTTCATCGGTAAGTGCCCCATCCGCACCTGCTTTCGCTTCTGCCACGGCGACCTCAGCATACCCGCGTCCCAGCAGCTTTCTGCCTTCACCCGACATCACCCAGAACCGCCATGGCTCGGTATTCGCGTGATTCGGTGCCCAGACGCTGGCTTCCAATATCTCCTCGATAAGTGCGTGCGCGATGGGGTCCTGCTTGAGTTTCCCAATACTGCGACGCTGGCGAATCGCTTCTTTCACATCCATGCTTCCCACTCCCACTTCGGTTAAATTATTTGCAGCTAGTTCACTCGCAGAGCCGTTCGCTGCCATGCCTTGGCCGTAACACCCATTTACGTTTTTCATCTAAATTTAATGTACATGGTCCCACCCTTATTTTCAATTTTTATAAATATACGCATCAACCACCAGCCCAAACACAAAAAGGACCCCAACGAGCCTAACCTCGTGGAGTCCTCCTATAAATATTCTATGTGCCAAACCTTATTTGTCTTTTTTAGCGTGTGAACCGTCGCAGTTCCCCTCAGCGTTTTGCGTGTTTCCGCATGCACATTTACCCATGATATCTACCTCCTCCGAATGTTGTGTTCCTTGTGTTTATTATAACCACAACCACCTTACTTATATTTTAAAAGCAGTTAATTAAAAGTTAGTATATGAGGATAATTATCATTCTCAGTCAGCCCATTCTCGACGACTAATTCGTCATGTTCAGCTTTTTATCCGTTGGCAGAAAGGTTGCTAGTAGTCCTTTTGCTCCAATCGAGTTGGTTCGCATTCTCCCTCACAGTTGTCCTGTCCAACGAAACACCAGATCAGCCCATGCACACTCGCCTACATCTCACATATATTGCTAGTGATCATCATTTTACAGAAAGGGGTCGGTCTCGATGTACAACGACCCAACTTTGTACCCGTATCCCCCCGTTCAGTATCATCAGTATCCTGCTCATCCTTACCACTACGCACCTTACTGGGCGTGGGACCGCAACTTTCCGCCTGTTAATACTAAAATGCTCTCTGGCTCGATCGTTTCCACTGAGCATTTGGTGAAGGATGCTTCCATCGTTATCAGCAAGCTGGCGGACCCTAAGATCGCCAATCAATTAATGATGAGTGCCCAGAGCGGCAATCAAAAAGAAGTAGACCGTATCGTACACACCTTTGGCTGTAAATCCGCCATCGTAACCAGCTACACACCAAGTGCTATTCAGTTTACTCTCGGTCCTCACATCGCAGAAACACACCCCTGTTGTCAGCTGACTCTTTCACTCAAATGGGGCGAATAATGAGCAAAGAGCAATCCCCCCCCACATATGCGGGGTAAGGATTGCTCTTTGCTGCGTAGGCGCTCTCTTAGATTTTGATTGGCTGCTACCAGGGCCTCAACGAACGTCTACGCTGCCCAAGAGCGGCCACGTAACCGCCAACCAATGGGCAGCAGCGACTAACACGATCCAATAAAGGCTGTAATACACATCTAACCTAGAATAGGAAGATACATAATAATACGTGCGTTTACGACTCATCGAAAAACGCTTCGCTTCCATGGCTATCGCTGTCCTATGGGCACGGCGAATGCTTTGAGCCAGCAGTGGAATGGCGATCATCCGCATCGTGGTATACCACGATGCGAGTGGATTCCGCTGCTTGCGCTTGCCCCTGACCTTGAGCGCATAGCGAAGCGTCTGCAGCTCCTCAAGAATGACAGGCAGCATGCGTAATGCCGCCAGGAAGCTGTACGCGTACTTCGGTGCGACCTTCCACTGCTGCATCATCGCGTAAAATAACGCCACGGGCCGCGTAGTTAAGCTAAACAGCAAGCCAACGGCGGCTACTTGCAGCCCGCGCAGGCCAAGATGGATGCCACGGTAGAAACTCTCCTCCGTGATTCGAATAATCCCGAGGTGATACCAAAGCGTATCGCCCGTACCGAACATCATCATCCCGGCAGCGGATGACACAAAGATCAGCAGAAATGGCGAAGCATACAGCAACAGTCTTTTCGCAGGATGACCTGACAATAGAGCCAGCGGTAATAGCGCGCCCAACGTCAAGATCAGCATCGTGTTGATGTTATGTGTGAAGACGACCACGATGAATAGCAGAATCGCCAAGACCAACTTCACACCCGGATTCACGCGATGCAGCCACGTTTCACGAAAGCTGAACGTTATTTGCATAGCAGCGGCTCACCTCCCGTGGCGACATGCGCTGCTTGAGCTGGCAGCGACTTTGGAACGCTTTCCGTGATGCGCCCCGCCTCGACCTGCCAGACGCGCGTGGCCCAGCGCTGGACGATCTCGTGATCGTGGGTGACCATCACGATCACCGTCCCGCTGGCGCGCAGCCGCTCCAGCCCCTCGAGCATGAGCAGCGTGCCGCGCGCATCGAGCCCGAAGGTGGGCTCATCCAGCAGCAGGATGCGTGGCCTGCGAACCATCGCGGACGCCACGCTCAGCCTGCGCTTCTGGCCCATCGAGAGCTGGAACGGGTGCCGCTCGCGCAGCGCGAGCAGGTCGTACTGCCGGAGCAGCAGCTCAGCCTTTGCCCCTTGCCCTTGCTGACCCTCTAGCAGGCCATAGGTCAGCTCTTCCTCCACGGAGTTCGTGACGAACTGGAACTCCGGGTTCTGGAACACAAAGCCGACTTGCTCCGCAAGCTGCTCGACTTTGTTGCCCTTGGCGCCCGCGATCACGCAGCTTCCGCGGGTCGGTATGAGCCGCATGATGGCAAGGAGCAGCGAGCTTTTGCCTGCACCGTTGGCACCGACAACGGTGATCCAGTCGCCAGGATACACGCTAAAGTTATCCACAGAGGTCTTGATCTGCCCACCGCGAAGCCCGATGAAATCCTGGAAGACCATAACAGGCTCTAGCTGCTGCATGCTAGGATGCGTGCTCAATTGACCGCCTTCCCCCAGATCCGCCGGCAGATGTTCCGGCACACTCCCTCGGTAATTCCCCCTCACCTGCTCTTGCCAATCCTCCTGTGGCATCTCTTCCACAGTGAGTTCAGACCCTCGCTCCTTCGCATAATCCTCCCACACCTCCGGATACCAAATGCCGTATTCCCTCATTTGCTCCTTATACGCGTGGAAAATAGCTTGCGGCGAGCCATCCGCCAAAACCCCACCCTCAGGTGTCAGAATGATCAGCCTGTCGAGTAGATCCAGCATCCCGCTAATTTTATGCTCCACGATGACAAGTGTTTTATCGGTGCTAATCGCCCGAATTGTCTCCCATACCTGCCTTGTGCCCTCTTCATCTAACAGCGCTGTGGGTTCATCAAGGAAGAGCACCTCAGGCTCTAGCGCAAGTACGCTAGCAATAGCTAATCGCTGCTTCATCCCTTGAGACAGCGTACTAATCAGCATGTGAGCATCGGGCAACTGAAGCCCGACTAGATCCAAATAATACCGAATACGCGCAGGCATTTCTTCCCGCGGCACTTCCTGATTTTCCAACACGAATGCAATTTCTTCGTCGATATATGGCATACAGAACTGCGTATCCGGATCCTGAAATACATAGCCCCATCGGCTAGGCCGGCGAATCTCATCCGCTTTGAGCGGAAGCTCAATCATGTCAGGAACAATGCCGCTAAGCACCTGCAGCAGGGTCGATTTGCCGCAACCGCTTGGCCCCAGAAGCAGCACTTTCTCACCTGGCTCGATGGAAAAGGAAACCCCCTGAAAGATCAGGGGGGCGTCATCGCCGGGATATTTTAACCGTAGATTCGTAACGCTCATTCCTTCACTCATCTTGTTACCCCAGTACGTCGTAATCTTTTTTGGAAACGGGGCGAATCAGATTCAGCACACCCGTGCGTGACAATGCACTAGTTAAATAGTAGGCGAACACGCCGGCAATTAAGGCGCTGCCCAGTAGTCGCAAGCTAATAAACAATATGTAATTCCAGAAGGTAAGCTGATCGATATAGCCGTAGTAGGTATCTACAAAAATGGACATGATGGCTGAAGCGAAGGCTGCGAGAATCGTAACCCCTACATTTGTGCGGCGGTAACGGAAGGCAGCAAATACCAGCTCCGCCCCAAGCCCCTGAAGCAAACCAAACACAAGCGTCGCCACACCCCATGAACCGCCATATAGCGCCTCAATCGTCGCTGCTGCCACTTCTGCTAATAGCGCAACCCCTGGCTTCCGAATGACGAGGAACGCGAACGTTGCGGCCATAAACCACATACCGTAGCTCAACTGCTCCGCATGCAAGCCTAGCGGCTTTAACAGATCATAAATCGGTCCCCAAATTCGATAAATCACCCCGAACACCGCGGATATCACGATCGTGATCAAAATGTCGGTCAACTTTAACCCTTTTTTACTAGCTGCTTGCTGTGCCATTTTCAAATCGACTCCTTTTCCCCAAACCATATTTGTCAATGAGATAGGCGAACACGCCAACCTAGGGTAAATCGCTCCATCGTCCCCTAAGGACACAAAAAGCCCACCGGATTAACGGCAGGCTTAAACTTAGTGCAAAAATGGCACATTAGTTCTCTACGCTGGCATTATCCAGATCAGATTAACGGTCAGTGGCATAGGGCCACTATCTCAGCCTGACTTCATCAAGCACCCGTGTTGCTATTCATTTGGCTTAACTGTAGCGGATTGCCAGCTTTTTGGCAATCCTTTTTTTCCCACTAGGCGATTTATTTCTCGATTAGATGCTTCAGATCCTGCGTTAATCCGTTCAATTGGCGGATGCTGTCCACAATATCCTGCACGCGATGCTGCTGCACTTCCGCACTAGCCAGCACTTCCTGAACGGAAGCCGCAGACTCCTCTGTGATCGCTGCAACGGACGTCATCTCATCTGCAACACGCTGCGATGAGATTTGCAATTGTTGATTCATGCGCTGCAGGTGCTCTGCTTGCTCCATCACTTCCGCTGTATTCGTGTTGATGACCTCGAATAGTTGGTTCACACTATCTGTCGATTTCTTCCCTGATTCTACAGCTGTAAAACCAACGGCAACCTTCTCAACAGCAATACCGACCTTCGACTGAATAGAACCTAAGATCTCTGAGATATCCGTTGATGCGATGTGGGCATTTTGCGCTAACTTCCGAATTTCGTTAGCAACAACGGAAAAGCCTTTCCCATGCTCACCTGCACGAGCAGCTTCGATAGATGCATTGAGTGATAACAAATTCGTCTGGTTAGCGATATCCGCAATCGTGGAAACAATGTTACCGATTTTCACATTTTCTTCGTTCACTTCATTCATGATGCCGGAGGTCTCCGTCACAATGACAGTAATATCATTGATTTTGAGTGACAAATCTTCCATCTGCGTCTTGCCTTCATTCGTCATTCTCGCCGTGTCACGGGATCTGCTGCTCATCGTATTCGATGCCGCAGTGGTCTGTTCAACCGTCTCATTCACATTCTGAATAGCCGTCGTAATATCGTTAATGCTCGAAGCTTGTGACTCAATACCGATGGTAATCTCCTGAAAAGCAGCAACAACTTCCTCTGTAATTCTACCTGTCACCGCGGCATTCTCTTGCAATTTCCCACTTGATATACCAAGCACTTCTGTTGTCGTGCGCACACCTGACAGTACCTCATCCGTTTTTATCCGAGATAGCTCGGTCTCTTTCACGCTTCTAACAACGTTAGTTAGCATTCTTGTACCGATTTGGCCTTGACCGATGAGTATCATAATGGTGAGCAAATAAAAAAGATTTACCCCGATCGGATCCACATGTGGAGTCAGCGTTGTTATGTAATAGTTCATATTAATCAGCCCTAGCACACCATTCAGCACAAGCGGTTTGTAGTCCATATATAAAGAAATGAGGGCTAAGCTTAGGTACAAAATAAAAAGGCCAAATAACGATGAACTATGCGACATGAAAAAATAGGAAATCACACTAAGCCCGAACGTAATAATATACTTCGTATAAAGAATTGCAATCTTCTTCCAAGTTAATATCGAGCATAAGATGGCAATCGGTACGCCGGCCGATACAATGGTTATCATCATGGATACAGACGTATACGCAGCCGCAAGCCCAAGTGCAAGACACGCCCATAAAAGCTTTACCATTAAGCTATTCCTTCTGTTTAATTCGAGCAGTTGATCAGACATCGTACTCCCCCTAATTTCTATCTACAAGTTTAGACATTTTCCTACACTATTCAACAAGTAGGTCTCCAACCCCTCTATTTTAAATTCCAAAATCAGGATCTCATTAGAAGTTGACTTCTACCCAGTAGAAAAACTACAATTTGTAGTGTCTTCATTATTTTTCAATAAGGAAGCTTATCCAAGATGGATCATTCCACGATGCAGAAGGGGACTGAAACGATGACAACGTTGCTCTTTATCGGACTAGCCATACTCATTGCAGCGATTATTGGCTACGTGCTGGCAGCAAGAATTAACAAAGATAACACCTCTCGGTTGAAAAAAGCCGAAAAGCAAGCCTTGAAAAAGAAGCATAAAACCTGGCTCCTCATTTCACATGCCCTGCTCATTATCGCAATAGGCAGTGTAGGCACTTCGCTCATTCAAAGCTCCGCCAGCAAATATAGTCTAGACAAGCTTAATTTCAAAGCACCTATTCAAGTCACGACGGATAAAGATTATGGACGCGATCACAAGGATGGCACCTTGATGTATGAGATGAAAATCCCTACCTCGGGTACGCATAGCCCCCACGATTTGAAGTTCGGTTTCTATAAGGAGAGACCCCCTTATGAGAAGCTTGTCCACAACCTGGAGCATGGCGATATCATCATCCATTATCATCCGGATGCACCGAAGGAGCTGCTCGATCAAATCGAGTACTTGACCCACTTCACGTCGGCTGGCGCAGGTGTTCTCGCAGTTCCAAATCCTGACGTTCCCGCAGATCAAGAGGTTGTTGTAACGGCTTGGACGAAAACAATGCCCCTCGCCAAATTCGATGAAGCTAGCGTTGGTACGTTTATTCACGACTATATCAACAAAGGTCCTGAGCAAATTCCAGCGAACGTGCGTCTTGGCGGCGGAACCATGTAGTTATTTACGAATCGTTTCACGATCTGAAACCAGCTCAGTCGGCACTAAGCCCGTAATTCTTCGGAATACGCGGTAAAAATAAGAAGGATCGTTATAGCCGATGAACTCGGCTATTTCGGTTACGGTCAGTGCGGAATGCCGCAGCATGTACACGGCAGTTTTGATCCTCGTGACATGAACGAATTCGCTGATGGTTTGACCCGTTACCTGGCGGAAAAGGGACGCTGCATAATTCGGCGATCGGCTAATGCAGGCGCCCAACTCGTCCTTGGTTACATGCTCGCGGTAATGATTCTGAATATACCCTTTCATTTGCTCCACGAGAAGTGAGGTTGCAGATAGTGTGGCCACTTGATCCCACTCCCGCTCAAGATACACAAACAGCTCTTGCAAGTGCGCTTCACACAGCGCCTGGTAATAGGGCTGTTTGTCTTGCCACCCTCGGTACATCAAGCGCAGCCGGTCGGCGATAATGTCGAATTTGCCTGTTAGTCGAGAGGTGTAGGACGACTGTTGGAGCAGCGGAAAAATATCCGAAGCTGTCTGTGCATCGAAATGCAGCACAAATTTCTCATGAATTTTCGTAGGCACACTTCGCCCATAATATAGGGTATCACTCGGAATGAGCAGCCATTGTCCTTTCTCCAGCACTTGTTTTTTCTCGTGAATCCAGTACACACAGCGGCCATAGATCACGAAAATAAGCGTCCAATCCGGACGGTTATTCGGCTGTTCCTCGTTCCATGTGCTGCTTTTATCATAGTGGAAGCCTGTTAGCTTCATGCCATCCTCGCCACCTTTTATCATACTATATTACATATATTATACTATAGTTCATAGAAACTCGCACCAATAAGGCATATAATGAAGCCAACTAATCTCTCACATTCGAAAGGAAGTCCTCCACCAATGCGTAAAACGAAAATCATTTGTACTATGGGTCCCGCGTGTGACTCCATCTCTACCCTGAAAGAATTAATTCGTGCTGGCATGAGCGTCGCGCGATTGAATATGGCTCATGGTGATCTGGACGAGCACCGCGGTCGTATTCAGCGTGTGCGCCAAGCAGCACAAGAAATGGGCGTTATCATCCCGATTCTAATGGATATCAAAGGTCCTGAAATCCGCATCGGTCAATTGAAAGATGCTTCTTATGATCTGCAAACGGGCGATCGCATCGTCTTGACGACGGAACAAATTATCGGCGACTCCAGCCGCGTATCCGTGAACTACCCAGGCCTGCCGCAGGATGTTAAGCCAGGCAATCTTGTACTGATCGACGACGGATCCATTGAACTGCGTGTTGAAATGATCGATGGTACAGAAGTTACTTGCAGCGTCTTGAACCCAGCTCAGTTGAAGCAGCGCAAAGGTGTTAACTTGCCAGGCGTACGTACATCCTTGCCGGGTGTGACAGAGCGCGATGTCATGCACATCAAATTCGGTGTTGAGGAAAATATTTCAATCGTCGCCATGTCCTTCGTTCGTAACGGAAACGATGTTCGTGAGGTTCGCGCTCTACTAGAGCAGCACGGCGCTGGATTGACACCGATTATCTCCAAAATTGAGAACGAAGAAGGCATGACGAACTTCGCTTCCATCTTGGAAGCTTCCGACGGCATCATGGTTGCCCGTGGCGATCTTGGGGTTGAAATTCCAACGGAAGAAGTTCCGATCGCGCAAAAAGATATGATTCGCGCTTGTAACCTAGCTGGCAAGCCAGTTATTACAGCTACGCAAATGCTGGATTCCATGCAACGCAACCCGCGTCCGACTCGTGCTGAAGTGAGTGACGTGGCGAACGCCGTGCTTGACGGCAGTGACGTTGTGATGCTTTCAGGTGAGACTGCTGCCGGTAAATACCCAATCGAGTCCGTGACGATGATGGCAACCATCGCTGAGCGCGTTGAGCAAACCATGGTGCGCAGCTCCTTGGTTGATGCACAGCTTCAGTCCAACAACGAAATCACGGAAGTGTTGTGCCAAGCGGTTGTATCCTCCGCGAACAAGCTGCATGCTGCGGCGATTCTAACACCGACAGAGACTGGCTTCACGGCGCGGATGATCGCGAAATACCGCCCAGAAGCACCGATTATTGCGGTAACGAACAGCCAACACGCTATCAGCCAGTTGAGCATGGTGCAGGGCGTCATCCCTGTTCTTGGTGAATTCTGCGAATCGACAGACGCGATGATCCGCTCTGCGATCAACCAAGCGGAGACGCTTGGTTATGTGAAAAAAGGCGACCTCACTGTCGTCTCTGCCGGTATTCCGGTTGGGAAATCCGGTACGACCAACCTGTTGAAGGTTGAGCGGGTTTAGAGATTAGGGTTCCGTACTGGTTTCGCGTTCTGCTGCAACTGATTATAAGCCTCCCTTCCACCTTTGTCCGGTGGAGTGGGAGGTTTTTGGTTTTCATACTCTCAGTTAGACTTTGCTGGATTGACCTCGAAGACGGAGCTCCTCAATTAGTTAGAAAACTAACGAGGAAAAAGGGTACACTAGAGTAACTCTTCACTATCGAGCAACGGAGGCAACAGGTGATTATTCGACTTGGATTCGTATCTACCGCCATGGCTATTTTTAATAACACCCCTAGCTCGACCTTCACATATAAGCTTTTCTCCGAGCGGCCGCGCGATGAAGCGATGAAGCGTGCCATTGAGATTGGCCGCAAAAACCTCCAAGCGACACAGCGCATTCTCTACTACAATGCGGCTCATGGCATACGGTTATTTCGGCTCTCGTCCGCGCTAATTCCGTTGGCTACGCATCCGGATGTGCGGATTGATGTTGCCGTTGAGTACGCAGACGAGCTTCGCAAGCTCGGTGACTTCGCGAAGGAGCATGATATCCGGCTCAGCATGCATCCGAATCAATTTACGCTCCTGAATGGGAGCGATAAGGTCGTCGATGCGGCCATCGACGATTTGAATTATCATGCGGCGATTTTGGACGGCATGAGGTTGGATGAGACCGCCATAATCAACATCCACGTTGGCGGTGTGTATGGCAATAAGGCAGCCGCGACGCAGAAGCTCTTCGACAACGCACCGAAGGTGCCTGAGCATGCGATGCGGCGGCTTACGTTTGAGAACGATGACAAGACGTATACGCTCGAAGAAACGCTCGCTGTGAGTCAGAAGCTGCAGCGACCGTGCATGCTGGATTTGCACCACGATTGGTGCAATCCCTCGGCGGTGTCCCCCATCGAGCTGCTCCCTCAGATCGCGCAGACATGGGGCGACCTGCCGATGAAGATCCACGTCTCCTCGCCCAAGAGCGAGAAGGAATTTCGCTCCCACTCGGACTATATTGAGCCAGAGATGCTAACCGCTTTTCTCAAAAGATGCAAAGAGATCGATCTCCCCCGCATCGACGTCATGATTGAAGCGAAGGTGAAGGATCTAGCCCTGTTCCACTTAGCCGAGCAGCTTGGAAAAATCCGCGGCGTTAAGCGGCTGGATGGCGGGGTTTTGAGTTGGTGAGGCTGCGCAAGAGCCGCCGGTACCCAGGTAACAAAAAAAGAACCGCTCCTGATGATCTCAGAAGCGGTTCTTTGTCGTCGCATCGATAGCTGCCTTCGAGAGATTTACGTTTTTCACATGGCGTAAAGCGTTAATTTCGCCGCCAATAATGATAATGAGCGCTGAGATGTAAAACCAGGTCATCAGTACGATGATTCCCCCGATGCTCCCATACGTGGCGCTATAATTCGTGAAGCTGTTAACATAGAAGGAGAAAGCCAGCGACGTACCTTGCCAGCCAACGGCTGCGAAAAGTGCGCCTGGCAGCACACTTTTGCAGGATAAACAGGTGTTCGGCGCGATGTAGTAGATCCCGATAAAAACGACGAAAATAATGACAAAGTTCACAATCCAGCGTAGATTGTTCCACAGCTCGATATGAGCAGCGGCAATATGAATATGAACAGCGGTCCAATCCCCGATCCAATGGCCAAAAACACTGAGCAGCAAAGCCGATATGATCACTATCAGCATCCCCAACGTGAGCATGACAGCAAGAAAGCGAGAATGGATGAAGCTTTTACGCGCTGGCAGACCGTACGCTTTATTCACTGCGAGCACAATCGCATTCATTGCCGCACTGGCGCTCACTAAGGCCAAGATTAAACCGAAGGACAGCGTTCCTCCTCTTTTGACATTGAGCAAATTAGTGAGTGTTTCCTCAAGCCAGCCTGCTACGGCACCCGGAATGTACTCTTTGATTAAGCTAACCACATCGTCAGAGGAGAAGGGTAAGTACCCCAATAAGCTCATAACGAACAGCAATAACGGGAACAGGGAGAGCAGAAAATAGTACGCACACTGCGCGGCTAGTCCCGTCGCATCATGCTCATTGAACTGTCTCCACAACAATTTAGCGTAAGATTTAACCATACGTCTAGTTTTCCTTTCATACGGCCATATTTGTGGTAAAATAGATGGTTCAGTCTTGAATTCTTGTAAGAAACATTGTCATGAAACAGGTGGTCACATGAATTCCCTTCCTATGTATACAACGCCGTTAAGCTTTAGTTCAGAGCGCTCCATGCCCCATGCGAAGATGGCGCTTCTTACGAATAGCACGGGACTGGTACCGAATACGGATTCGGATGCTTATTTTTTCCGTGATCTTGAGGAGCAAGGCATCCTGCTGAATGAAGCTCAAATCAAGGCTGTACGCCATTACAAAGGGCCTCTACTTACGCTAGCTGGGGCCGGTTCTGGGAAAACGACGGTACTTGTGTGCCGAGTCGCTTACTTACTTCGTGTCCATCAGGTACAGCCTGCCAATTTGTTATTGATTACTTTTTCGAAAAAAGCAGCTGAAGAAATGCGGGAACGTCTCACAACGATGCCTGGTCTTCATGCCCGTATGACGAATGTGATGCAGGTGCGGACGTTTCATGCTTTTTGCCTGCGATTACTGCGGATGAACGGGCTGCAGCAGGAGATTTTGAGTGATGGCCGCTTTCAGCAAATTGTTTTTAAGCGGATCATGCTTAGTATGGGCCTGCAGGATACGTATCAGCCTGAGGTGCTTATTACGCTCCTTTCCTCCTACAAAATGCAGCTCATCGAGGTCGAAGATCTCCCCGAAGTCACAGAAGAAGAGCAGGAAGTAAAGAAGATTTTCTTGCAGTATGAACAATGGAAAATGGAACAGCAGAAGATCGATTTCGATGATATTTTGATCAAAGCCTATCAGTTATTACTTCAAAATCCCGATATTCTCCGCTCCATGCAGCGAAAATTCACGTACATCAGCGTCGATGAATTCCAGGATACGAATACGGTTCAGTATGAAATTATTAAAATGATTGCTGCAGCCCACCAGAATTTGATGGTTGTGGGTGACGATGACCAGACGATTTATTCGTTCAATGGGGCGAGAAATGAATTTATTTTACAATTCCATGAGCAGTACCCCGCCGCGACTACTGTTACGCTGGATATCAACTACCGGTCAACGTCGAGTATTGTTGGTTTGGGGAATGCGATTATTAAGCACAACGTGCAGCGAAAATCAAAAACACTTCTGGCAACAAAGGAAAGTACCCAAAAGCCGCATTATGTTAAACCTGCGAACAGCGATGACGAGGCAGATTGGTTAATTAACGATCTTCGGCTTAAAGTCGCCGAAAGCGGCAGCCAGTATGGGGATTTCGCGATTCTGTATCGAACAGCGAGTAACAGTCGGGCTATTATTGAGCAACTCATCCTGCATAACCTCCCTTTTGTGGATTATGGCACCAATGATTCGTTCTATGAGCAGTGGATGGTGAAGCCGATTATTGACCATTTGCGGATTGCTCATGAGCGTCGGAATTTCGAAGCCATCGAAGGCGTCCTCCCCTCATTATATATTGGACGAGACCAAGGCATGCGTATTATTCAAGATGGGGAAGCGATTCAGGCGAAAAAGTGGCCTTTAATCCATCTGCTTGGCCTTCCGCAGTTGAAGGATTTTCAGAAAGAAAAGCTGAAAGCCCGCATCCGTCTGATCAAATCACTCGTAGAGATGACGCCGCTGGCGGCGATTCAGGCGATTCGCAAAGATTTCTATGATGCGTTCCTAGAGACCAACAAGCGCAGCAAGCTCACGCAGCATCGCGAGATGCTGAAGGAAACGCTGGACGAGCTGGAGTCCTCAGCCAAGCGATTTAATACCGTGGAGCAGTTCCTTTATTTTATCCATGAAGTGGCGGAAAAACGCACGGAAATGAGTCGATTGCCGAAAGAGCATTTTGCGGACAAAATCTCGCTCATGACGATTCATAAATCGAAGGGCTTGGAGTTCCCGATCGTGTACCTGCTCTGTGCGATTGAGGGCAATATGCCGCATAGCTCGGCACTGGATGCGGGCCATTTGGACGATGTCAAAATGGCGGGCGTTGCGGGGCGCGACAAAGGAACCGCGGCGCTGGAGGAAGAACGGCGACTGGCTTATGTCGCCGTGACGAGGGCGAAAGGCGAGCTGCTGATCAGCTCGCCGGCGTTTTATCGCGGGAAGAAGGCGGAGCCTTCCCGGTTCTTATTGTCCGCGTTCCCTGGCGCGGACGGGGTTGTGACCAGCCGCGACAAGCCAGCGGCTGGGTCTGGTGCGGCCGCTCGCGGAGCGGCGGCCGGAGGCCGGTCAGCCACCGGCGGAGCCGTGGCTGGGGCTAGGGCAGCGGCGGGTGCGCCTGCTGCCGGTTCTGCGCCCGCGACCGAGCGGGTCGCGGCTTGGTTGTGCGGCGCGGCCGGCTGCAAAGCCTGGTCGCGGATCTCTTCGCCGCAGGAGGCACGACTCGCGGCGAAGGCGTGCCCGCTCTGCGGCACGGGCATGGTGAAGGGCAGCCGCGAGATCGCGCTGTCGCGGCGGTAGCGGCTGCGGCTGTGCGACTTTACTCGCTCGCACCGTCCGAATTGTCTCACGGCCCCTCTCCTACGTAGCTCGAATCCACGCGAGCGGAACGTCAGTGCGCTACTTCGATGATTTCGCTCCAACTATTATTCAAGAGGAACGTGAGTGTGCTATTTGTTCATTTTTAGCCGTTTTGAGGCTTAAAACAGCAAAATAGCGTATCTACGTTCCTCTTCTTGTTCCTTACGCTTATTTTCGCACAAATAGCGCATCCTCGTTCCCTTTGTCACAAGCTTTCGCCGAATTCGCACCTAAGTAACTCAAATGTTAATCGACTGCTCCACGTGCAAGCACTTATACAAATTAGATTGTTCACTTTCTTCAACATCAAAAGAGCAGCGATCCCCCAAGGATCACTGCTCTTTCTTTCATCTCTACATTTTGCAACTAATCCTCTGCCTCTTAAACTAACTCTCTCAACGCACTTAGAGCCGCATCATAATCCGGGTGATCCTTCATTTCAGTCAAATACTCCACATAACGGACGGTGTCATTCGCATCCACGATGAAGATCGCACGCTGATCCAGTTGAATCTCTTTGATAAGCACGCCGTAGGCTTGACCAAAAGAACGATTTTTGTAGTCCGAAAGGGTGACAACTTTATCAATACCCGCGGCGCCGCAGAAACGACTTTGAGCAAAAGGAAGATCCACGGAGATCGTCAAGATGACGACATCATCGCCTAGTTTGTCGGCCTCCACATTGAAGCGGCGAGTCTGGGCGTCACATGTCCCTGTGTCAACGGATGGGACAACGGAGATCAGCTTTATTTTGCCTGCATAATCTGCCAAGCTTACTTCGGTCATCAAGTCTTTATTTACTTTAAAATCAGGCGCTTGATCCCCCACTTTGATTTCAGGTCCCAGCAAGGTGATCGGGTTTCCTCCAAGGGTAGCGATGCCTGTGCGTTCTTGTACGTGTGTCTGTGTCATTGTATAGTCCTCCTAGATATATGAATGGATTTGGTTTGCTTAATTCCGTGGAACCGAGAGGTTAAGAGGTATGCTTCTATTTTCCATATGGGGTCTAGCTTTATTGGTTGGTCCAAGCTTTCTTTAAGCCCCAGCAATAACAGCCTTCAACTTCTCTTTACTCTGCACGCCAACCAGTTGATTCACCACTTGCCCGTCTTTGAAAACGAGTAAAGTCGGGATGCTCATTACGTTGTATTGTTCAGCGGATGCTGGGTTATCGTCGACGTTGATTTTGACAATTTTGGCAGTCTCGCCGAGTTCGGCTGAGAGTTCATCTAAGATCGGAGCGATCATCTTGCACGGGCCGCACCATGGCGCCCAGAAATCGACGAGGACGGTACCGGTTTGGGTTTCATTGTGAAAAGTAGCATCGGAAATGTGGTTAACGGACATAGCTCATTCCTCCTTGTAGTTCATGTTCTTGTGAAGCATGCTCAGATATAAATCGTTCAGCATCAAGCGCGGCCATACATCCGCTGCCTGCTGACGTAATCGCTTGGCGGTAGATCCGATCCTGCACATCGCCGCAAGCGAACACCCCTGGTATCGTCGTTTGTGAAGTGCCCGGTATCACTTGCAGGTAACCGAGCTCATCCGTAGGCAGCTGCCCGCCAAGGAACCCCGTGTTCGGGGTATGCCCGATCGCTAGGAAAATCCCGTCAGCTTCCAACAGCTCCTCTTCACCTGTGGCGTTGTTGTGGACTTTCAGTCCAGTCACACCCATCGGCCCCGCTACCACTTCAAGTGGTGTACGGTTTAGGCTCCAAGCAACTTTGCTGTTGCCGCGAGCGTGATCTTGCATGATTTTCGAAGCTTTAAGATCATCTCTGCGATGCACAACACGCACTTCGGAAGCGAATCGCGTCAAGAACTGCGCCTCTTCCATTGCGGTGTCGCCGCCGCCGATGACGATAATTTTTTTGTTGCGGAAGAAAAATCCATCACACGTTGCGCAGGTACTCACACCTTTGCCGATATTGTCGGCTTCACCAGGTATCCCTAATTTCTTAGCCGTTGCACCTGTCGAAATAATTACTGAGTCAGCGGTCAATTGCCCGCCATCCTCTAGAAACAAGGTGAAAGGACGTTTGGAGAAATCAACCTCCTTCACTCGTCCAGACTGGATCGCAGCCCCAAAACGCAATGCCTGTTTCCGCATGTTATCCATCAATTCTGGTCCCGTGATCCCATCCGGAAAACCTGGGAAGTTATCTACCTCTGTCGTCGTGGTCAACTGACCACCTGGCTGTATCCCTTCAATAACAAGCGGTGACATGTTCGCTCTCGCTAAATAAATAGCTGCGGTTAGTCCCGCAGGTCCTGTTCCGATAATAATCGCTTTGTGATGCATAGGAATGCCTCCTTTAGTACTGCTATCAATTATGCCGTATATTTGCATTGTGCAAAATTTAATTTATTGCAAACTCCATGAACAAATCATATCAATTCCATCTTATTTTGTCAACAATTAAATTGTGCACAATACAATAAGTGGTGCCAAACGGAGTATTAAGCTTACATTCAGGTTACGCTCATGCTCCCTTCAGCTAGGACATGCATAATGAGGTACAGAACGAGAACAAGACAAACAGCCACACCACGAGAGGAAGAATATATATGAATTCAAAAAATAATCGTACATGGGTATGGACCTCATCCGTCCTATTGGTCAGCTTGATCGCTTATGCATCCTTCTTTCCACCCGTTTCTAAAAATGCTGATGCTAAAGCTGTTGCCAAAGTCAACGGTGTTGAAATAAGTACAACTAAGCTTTATAACGCATTGATAGCTAGTGGCGGAGCACAAACATTGGACTCTATGATCACAGAAGAACTTATCAACCAAGAAGGTAAAAAGGCAGGCATTGTACTCACCGAAGCTGATATTACCAAAGAGCTTGAATCGATTAAAAGCACATATAGCTCCGAGGATGAGTTTAACAAGGCACTCGCGAACTACGGGATGACACTGGACGATTTGAAGAAGAACATGAACACCCAAGTCATGATGAAAAAGATTTTGGAGCCGCAAGTCTCAATTACTGATGATGAAATCAAAAAATATTATGATGACAATTTAGAATCGTTAAAAGTACCTGCACAGGTAAAGGCTGCTCATATCTCAGTAAAGACAGAGTCGGAGGCAAATGCTATTCTTGCTAAACTGAAAAGCGGCGGGGATTTCGCAGCTCTTGCCAAGGAAAGCTCCACGGATACAGCAACGAAGGATAAAGGTGGCGATCTAGGCTATATCTCTGTCGGACAAGGGGATCCAGCCATGGAAGCCGCGGCATTCGCTTTGGAAAATGGTGGATTAAGTAGTGCGGTACAAACCGCTACCGGGTACGATATTATTAAGGTAACGGATCATAAAGCAGCTTCAACACCTACACTTGCAGACAAAACGGCAACGATTAAACAAACATTAACAGATCAAAAAATCTCAACACTTTCCCAAACCTGGTTGGAACAGAAAAAATCAGAAGCGAAGATTGAGAATAATTTATCCGATATAGCTAAAAAAACGACCTAATACTTTAGTGGCTTATTGATTTGGGATAAAGTCCATGTATTCGATGGACGGCTGGCAGTACATCATTCGCTCCGACACCAAAACGCCCTTGGCTCTCAGCCAAGGGCGTTTACTTTTTTTGTGCTATGGTGTGCGAAGCTTCATCTCATCCAGACTCTTGAACTGATAGCCCTGAGCCCAGGCAGCATCAATAATTTTACCAAGCGCTTCTGTATTATCTCTGGACACGGAGTGCAGCAGAATGACGGCGCCTGGATGCAGCTGGGCCATCACATTTTTATAGGCATACTCCCAGCCCTTCTGCTGCTTCGGCTCCCAGTCACGGTACGCAACGGACCAGAAGACATTGGTGTAGTTAAGCCCTTGGGAGACAGCCAGCGAACGGTTATTGAAAATGCCCCGCGGCGCACGCAGATAATGCATCTCCATTTGCCCCGTAACCGCAGCGACCTCCTCTTTCACTTGATTGAGCTCTTTCTGAATACGCTCTGCTGAAATTTGACTCATATCCGGATGGCTCCACGAATGGTTACCGATCAGATGTCCCTCTGCCGTCATACGTTTCAACAGCTCAGGTTCTGTCCGAATGTAATGGCCTGTCACGAAAAATATAGCAGGTACCTGCTTCTCTTTCAGCACATCCAGAATTTTACCCGTGTAGCCTTGTTCATACCCATTATCGAAGGTTAAGTACAACTCTTTTTGCGACTGATCACCTGTAAAAACAGCCCCATGCTGCTTTAAAAGCCCCTTGAAGCCCTCTTCATCGATGGATGGCGGCTGCCCATTGACGCTTTTTTTGAATCCAAAATGATACGTTCCATCGGCAGACACCATTGTCACTTGTCCCACCAATAGAGCCAGGGAAAGTATTAGAATTCGTAAAGTTTTCACGCTAATGATGACATTCACTCCTTGCCTTCTGTGATGAGTTACAGTCAACTTGGACTGTTACTAATATGCCACATCACGGCAGGAGATTATGTGCAAATCACAATGTCGGACGCCAACAAACCCTTTTTTCTTTTGCAATTCAATGATATCCCCCCATTCCACTTGGCTTTCACCTGAATACAATAGAGTACATGATCTGTAGGGGTGGAGATTTTTATTCGTAGACGTGATACTAATCCAATCAGAGAAGATTTACTGCATATCCTGAAACTATCGTCCGAGGAAGACATTTATAAAGCGCAATATAATGGGTTTTCTCTGGCCGATATCGCGAGAGCGAATCAGGTAGATGTACAGAAGGTCATTGAGCTCCAATTAGAAGAGTTAACAGAGCAGCTTCAGGTGCGGTTATTTAACGGCAGTATTACACCAGAGCAGTATTTGGCCCAGCGCGCAGAATTACCAGAAATCATTAGTAAAAGCGTATATGCGATGTAAGAAGATAAGATGTAAGCGCCCCTTTTGGGGTGCTTTTTTGTGTGCGACAGCTTGTTGCGGTCCTATTTTTATGTCACTATGAGAAAAGCTTCTATTGAAGTCATTCGAAGAGGAGCGCCCGCGTTAAGATGTTGTTTTTATCGCCAATAACAATTTGTTCTTCCGAGCGAGCATCGGACACTTATTAATTCTTATGTGGTCAAAAGAGATCAAGATTAATCGCTTACGTTGTTTGGAAAGGACTGCATGCTCTGTGAATTTTCATCACCTTGTCCCTCTCATCCCGCTTATTGATCAGATACACGTCGGAACCTCTGCGTTAGCTGTCGCAAGCTCACCTGGCAAATACCAGCTGGTCATTATCCGCCAAGGTCATCTAACGCTGCATTGGGACGGGCATGAACCCATTATTTGTTCCCAAGCCTATGCCTGTCATCCCGAGCAAGGCGACTACACCATCCAAGTACCTAAAACCAAAATCGTCGATTACGTCATCATCACATATACCATGCTCCCCATCGAACATAGCTGGACTTTACAAGGTCATCTAACAACGTTAAGTGAGGTCAAAATCCACTATATGCTCGACGAGATCATACGAAGAACACAGGACCTTGATCCTCTTGCGGCGGCGGATGAAGATGCGGCACAAGTAATGCGCATGCGTATGATGCTGGAACGTATTCTTTTTATTTATCTCTATGAATCTGATCTGACGTACGAAAAGAGGACGGCCGCGGAATCCATCGAAGGCACGATATCCTATATTAACGAGCATTATATGCTAGAGCTTACGCTTCCTATGCTGGCCAGACGTGCGGGTATGAGCGTGGGGTATTTTACTGTTTTATTTAAAAAGATGACCGGCACAACGCTAATGAGCTATTTGTATGCATTGCGTATTGAGAAAGCGAAGACCATGTTTCTGCAGACTGATCTGCTTGCCAAAGAAATCGCGGGCCGTGTTGGATTCATTGATTATTTCCATTTCAGTAAGGTTTTCAAGAAGAAAACAGGCTATTCACCTTCCGAATTCGTTCTCTGTCATCCTAAAATATAGCAATCAGACATGTCTGATATGCAGATTAGACATGCCCTATTCCTTCATTATTCGGTATTATACTAATTGAGAATAATAATCATTTTCATGGAGGAATGCTGAAATGAAATCCCTTTTTACTCGTATTAGCCTTATCGCACTGATCAGCGTATTTGCACTAAGCCTCGCCGCTTGTGGCAAAACGACGAATACCGAATCAGCTGCAACAACGACACCAGCTGCAGCTAGCGCTACACCTGCACCAAAAGCGGACGGGAAGATCACCGTTCAAGATGCTGTTGGGACGGTTGAATTACCTAAGAAGCCTGAACGCATCGTGGCGATGGAATTCAGCTTCACCGATGATCTCGTTTCGCTCGGCGTTCAGCCAGTCGGCGTTGCCGATGACAGCTCACCCGATTTATTGATGGACTCCGTTAAAGGCTTGCTGAAAACTTACACATCCGTCGGCTCACGCTATGAACCAAACATTGAGCTCATTAGCTCACTTAAACCAGATCTGATCATTGTCGACATGAATAAACATAAGGCTGCTATTCCACAACTCAAAGGGATTGCACCTGTTCTTGTGTTAGATGATTACACAGCTAATTACGAGCAAATGCTCAAAAACGTTGGTATTATTGCGAAAGCGGTTGGTAAAGAAGAGGAAGGCAAGAAGCATATTGCCGAGCACCAAGCCAAAGTGGACACGATGAAAAAGAAATTGACTGCAACAAACGTTCGCGTTCTGCCTGCAGTTGTAAATCCAAAAGGTTTCTTCGCACATTCTGACCATGCTTACAGCGGTTCTTTCCTTGCTATGCTTGGGTACACGGATCCTGTTAAAAATAATGCCGCTTATCCACAGCTAACCCTTGAACAGCTGGTTGAAACGAATCCACAAGTTCTGTTCGTGATGCCAACAGAGAAAGTAACGATTCTGCAGGAATGGGAAAAGAACCCGCTATGGCAGAAAATCGATGCTGTTGCCAACAAAAAAGTATTCTCTGTAGAAAGACGTGACTGGTCCTTGTCTCGCGGTCTTCTGGGTTCCGAGAAAATCCTCGACGATATCGTGAAGAATTTGGGGCAGTAGTTCTATGAATCAGCCAATAAACATGGAGAAGCAGAGCCGTAAATGGCCTCTGCTCTTCCTATTTTCTGCGACTCTCTTAGCCATTCTAATTGGGATTATCGCTAGCTTAAAATGGGGCCAATCCCCCGTGTCTTGGCGAACTTTGTACGAAGCTGTGACCTATCAAGGCAGTGATAAGTCTCATCTGTATATCCAAACGCTGCGCTTGCCGCGTGCGATCATGGCTTGCATCGTTGGGATGCAGCTTGGGTTAGCTGGTCTGCTGACCCAGCTCACGACCAAAAACCCGCTCGCCTCTCCGCACATTTTCGGGATCAACGCAGGGGCCGCATTGGCGGTTGTAGTTGGGCTTGTCTTCGTGCCGCATTTTAGCAATATGGGGTTGATTGCTTTTGCCTTCGTCGGTGCGGCTTTAGGCGCTCTGCTGGTTTGGTCGCTCGCAGGCATGGAAAGCAAGCACTACATCGCGTTAGCCGGCATAACAATCCATTTCCTGCTGTCCTCATTGACAGAAGGCTTCATTATTCTCAATCAGCATGCGACGGACAGTATGATTTTCTGGTTAGTTGGCTCTTTGAGCCATGCCGCTTGGACGGAAGTGCGCGTGATTTCACCGTTTTTTGTCGGTGGAATGCTACTTTTTACGTTCATGCTGCCTTCGTTTAAACTGCTGCTTGTGGATGATGAGATTGCAACGGGGCTTGGCCAACGTATAACTGTGGTACGAGGCATCAGTGTGCTGCTCGTCATTGTGCTTGCAGGATCAGCGGTGGCCTTGTGCGGCCCGATCGGCTTCATTTGTTTGCTCGTTCCGCATATTGCACGCGCGTTGGTGGGAACGAATTTGATCATACTTGGTCCATTGACAGCTCTTTTGGGTGGGATTCTCCTGCTATATGCTGATTTCCTTAGTCGTTTCATCGCCTTTCCCTTCGAGTCTCCGGTCGGGATTGTAACCTCCCTCATAGGCGCACCTTTCTTCATTTTCTTAGCGCTGAAGCAAAGGGGGGCACGAGAATGATAGCATTACGAGCGTTAAGAGTGTTACATATCCCCGTTGTTTCGGTGATTCTCGCGTTGTTGCTGATGGTTGTCTTAGCCATCATCTATGCGCATGTTGGTGCGGTGCGCATTCCATTTGGGGATGTGTGGGCTGGCCTTACGGATGCGAAGCATCCTTCCTATTTCATCGTGCATCAATTACGTTTACCTCGGATTTCGGCGGCAATACTCGCGGGCTTTGGGCTGGCGGTTGGCGGTGTGATTCTCCAGAGTGTCATTCGAAATCCACTGGCTAGTCCCGATGTTATTGGCATCACCAAAGGGGCAGGCTTCATGGCTGCGGCGGTCATATTCTTGTTTCCTAAGCTGCCGAGCTACTACTTACCGATTGCCGCTTTCATTGGAGCATTCGTTGCGTTTCTCCTGCTGCTATTATTAAGCCGCCGTTTAACGCTGCGCCCCTCCCACCTTGCCCTTGTTGGCATTGCGATCGGGACGATCTTTCAGGCGGGCATCCAGTATTTGATTGTTCGCCATCCGAGCGACATCAACTCGGCACTGCTTTGGCTGTCCGGCAGCCTGTGGAACCGCAGCTGGCACAACGTGTACAGCCTGCTGCCGTGGATCGCCGTGCTGCTGCCCATCGTATGGGCGAACTTCGCCAAGCTGAACGTGTTTCAGCTTGGCGATGAGATGACCGCTTCGCTGGGCGTGAACATCGCGCGGCAGCGCTTCTGGCTGCTGCTGCTTGCCGTGGCACTAGCCGGCATCTCCGTGTCGGCTGTCGGGGCGATCGGCTTCATCGGCCTGATCGCGCCCCATATTGCGCGGAGCCTCGTCGGCGGCCGGCACCAGTGGTTGATCCCGCTCGCCGCGCTAATCGGCGCGGATCTTATGCTGCTCGGCGACTTGGTCGGCCGTGTCATCATTCTCCCACGGGAGATCCCCGTGGGGATTATGACGGCGGTCATCGGGACGCCGTACTTCATTTATTTGCTGCGCCGGGAACGGCGGCGGCGGTAGGGGGTTGGAGTGCCGGGCACAGGATGCACAACATACTACTTGGCAGTGCAAGTTCATGTTGTGCAACATGATTGCTACGTAAGGGCACTTTGTTGGCTCTATGTTGCACTTTGTGCAACATGATACCCACATTTTGGTGCTTTTTTGACTTTATGTTGCACTTTTTACACCATTATGCGGCGTTATGGTCGGTTTTCGGCTAATTCTCCTTATCATGTTGTATGAAATACAACACGAATTAAGATCAGGCCCGAAATCCCTGTTAATGCTGTATGAAATACAACACGAATTAAGATCAGGCCCGAAATCCCTGTTAATGCTGTATGAAATACAACATTGTAGGGGCTAGCTACTCTTCACTAACTTCTACGACTACCGTTGATTCTTGCCGCCGCATGTAGCTTCAATTGCTTCAAACTAGCTAATCGTGAAGGGCTCTATCGCGCCGAAACCTTCAATTACGCCAAAAAGGATGCCAACCCGTTACCACGGTTTTGGCATCCTTTTTATATTAAAATCCTCTAGATCATGCCGCGCAAACGATCCGCAATAACCCGCATCATGCTGCGCAGTACATCAATGTTCTGAAAGCAGAAGCTCAGCACAAGATCACGATGCAGCTGCAGCAGTACGGTTGCTTCCTTCGCGGTGCAATCGGCCGAACGCGGACCGCTGTCGATGATGGCCATCTCGCCGAAGAAGGCCCCTTCACCTAGCAGCGCGAACTCTTCGCTGCCGCGATGGACGCGGACACTGCCCTCGATGATACCATACATGGTATCCCCGAAATCGCCAGCGCGACAGATCACTTCGTCAGGCTCGTAGGCAATTTCATCGACCATTTGAGCCAGCCAAATGAAGTCATTCGGTCCCAGATGGGCGAATAGGTCGATCTTCTGCAGCACGAGGATTCGGCGCAGAATGACTTCATCTTTCGTTAAGTCTGATGCCTCCTTAGGCTCCTGCAGCGCCACAGCAGCTTCCGCCTGTGCCAGTGTAAGCTCTGACTGCGCAGCTTCAAGCTTCTTATCTCCCGCTTGTCCTTGCTCATCCCCTTGCACCACCGGCTCCTGCACATTTCCTTGCCCACGCGCAAGCTCCGAGCGCAGTCTGCGAGACAGCAGCTTCATCATTTCAACAGCAATGCTAGTCTGATCAAACATCATATCATAGAACACGGCGGAGTCTAACCGCCACAACACCATATCTTCTTCCGCTCGAATGGTAGCTGTACGGGCACTATTCGTAAGAATGGCCATTTCACCGAAGCAATCGCCTAGATTTAGCTCACCGATAAGCTGATTTTTGCGATATACACCTGCTCGACCCTCATCGACCAGCATAAGGGAATCGCCTGGATCGCCCTCTTTAATGACGGTATTGCCTTGATGGATGGCCATTTTATGCAATCGCTTGGCAATTACGGACAAGTCTCTGCTCGTTAAACCCTGGAACAACGAAACACGACGAAGCAGCTGCACTCGATGCATCAGATCAGCGAGCTCAGCATTCACAGTCGCTTCTGATTTGCGCAGGGTGTGATACTGAATCGTTTGTGTCAGCCAGTCGTCACCTTGTACCGATAACCAGCTTAAATGCAGGTTCAGCTCTACCTTGCTAGCTCCTACCTTCGCAAGTTTCCGCGATCCAGCCATGAATTTGGCCATTTCCGTACGCAGCGTTCCTTGCAGCGTCTGGTCAATAACTTCCTCCGCATTGGCCTGTTGACGCGAATCACCTTCCGACCAGTCCAGATAAACCGCCTGCATCGTTTGCCCATCCTGTAGGAGCGCCAGTAATAAAAACACACGCCGAGTAATTGCTGTACGAATTTCGCCAATGATATTCGCAATTTCCGAATAGTCGTCTACCCCAACGACGCATCCACCATGCTCAGCGAATTGTCCATACAGCGTAAGCTCTTGGAAAATGTATGACTCTACTTTCCGGCTTTCTGGCTGCGGCAATCGCTTCGTCAACCGCTGCAAAGACTCGAGAATGCGGTCACGCAACGCATAAGGAGCCTTCTCATAGCAAGCAAATAACATATCCATCGCTTGCTGTGTCCCGATTCGTTCGAATACCGCAGGCAAGTATAAGCTGATGTCCTTCTGTTCCAAGTAAGGTGCTAGAACCGGCAGCACATCCTCATCATCATAAGCAGCAAGTGCGTCGATCGCGTAGCGCCGGGTTTTACTATCTTTTAGCATAGCGATAATCGGTACAAGTAAAGGGGGTACATGAAGGATCGCAGCGGACTCCAGAGCACGAATTCGAACCTGCGGACTGTTATCTTGCAATAGAGAAATGAGTGGCTTGTAGAAGTTTTTCACTCGAATTTGTCCGAATAAGGCAGCCATCGCGATGCGTTCCTCTTCGTGGCCGCTCTCCATCATGTCTTTGAGCTTCCCAACCGCACGGAACATGCCTTCAATGCTGTAATATTTGACTAGACCCGCAATGGCCGCGGCTTGAACTTCGACAGATTGGTCTTCTAAATGTGCCGTAATCTCATCTACATAATTTTCTTCCGCATAGGCAGATAGGGCGATGATCGCCTTGGCTCTGACTTGTGCATCTTCGGATGTTATCAGGGTCTGCAGGACGGGCTCGAAGCCTTCCGGAATCTTTACCTCCACATACGCCAAGGCTTCCAAACGCATTTCGCGTATAGGACTATGCAGCAGCCCGTCCAAATGTGGTGTTAGATCGAAGGAGCTTGACTCAATCAAAAGGCCGAACGAATACAAGGCTTGCTGCTTGTCCAAACCGTTCAGCGCATCGATCAAGATTTGCCGAGTAACGGCATCCATTAGATTGAGCTCAACCTTTTGCAGGTCATCGCCGCCTGTTTTGAGATTGGATAAGAGCGTCGTCAAGTAAGCTTTCTTTACCTTGATGCCCGCAAAAATCCCTACAACGAGCAAAACTAGCACGATGTAGCTCAGCTTCTCAGGGGCTACGAATCGTGTAACGAGGAGAAGGCAGATAGCCGCAAGTCCTTTTGCACCATTACGTACGATCCCGTCCAAAAAGCCCTTCGCTTTATTCCGCCATTCCGGAGGAACAGGGAACATCACTAATTGACTCACCGAGGAGTAAATCGTGTCGCCGACAACTTTGTCGCTTCCTTTGACAACAACCGCCATGGCTAGGATCGGCAGCACGAGAATGCCAAGACTCCCTGCAAAGAGGGCAATCGGGAATATCAACAACGCCGTCATCACACCGAATCGCGTAATCACACGCCCTGAAACGAACAATTGCACACATAGAGCAATCAAACCTGAGAAGCCGTAGAAGCTTCCCATGAAGCCGGCTAGCGCTTCGTTTTGCAAGGTGCCGCGCAGAATAACTTTGAACTGATAATCAATTAAGGTTAGCGAAACGACCAGCGCAGCCGCTAAGATCGCGACATATTTGAGATGCGGTACGCTCGCGAATAGGCCAGCTTTCTGCTGTACGGATGTCGACTTCGCTGAGGTTTTGCGAGCCTGTGTCGGCTTCGAATCCACCGACTCTTTCGTCATGCCCAGAATCACGTACACGGCGACAAGGCCGAGTAACTGCAGCCCGGCATACACATAGATTAAGTTCGGTGTGCCGACGAGTGGAACGAGGACTTTTAAACCGAATCCGCTTAAAATTCCCCCCATGATTCCCCCGCTGCCAACGAGTCCGATCATCTGCTTCGCTTTTCGCTGGTCCATCACCGATGTAGCGAACTGCCAGAAGCATACGATCATCAGAAAGTTGAACACATCATAGCCGATATAAATGACAGGAAAAACCCAACGCAGCTCCAACCCTACACCGAATCTAGAGATCAGCACGAACGTGGAGATCAGTGGGATCATCAGCTTTAGAAGCGTTTCTAAACGCACCTTAGGGGAAAAACGTTGGAACACGATGCCTGCCGTAATCATGACAATCGCTTGAGGCAAGTACATGATGGACAGGTACGAATTGTCGAATCGGCTTAGGAAGAGTGTATCCGCCGCCGTTCGCCCGATTGTTGAAGCTGACACCACAAAGAACAAATACGCAACTAACAGAAATACCTTCCTGTATTCCTTCTTATCCTCTGTGAATTTATCTAAAAAGGATTGGTACGTTTTACTAATGCTGCTTTTCACTTTACACCTCATTTTCAATTCAACAAATCAGATAGCTTTCCTAAAATTGTACCAGAAGTCCTAGGGAAAAATAACTACTTTTTCTACATATTGACGTAAAAAAGCACAAAAAAAGACACCATCCGCAGATGTGTCTTTCATGACGTGAAAATCATCTTAAATTCGGTAATTATCGCCTCTCCAGCTGCGAATCGCTTTCTTAATCGCGTCTGGGGCCATCCGTTCGGCCGCTGCCTTCTTACAAAGTGCAGGAAATTCTTCATCCGATGCGAAACGTAAAGCCGTAATTTGTCCCATCGTCAACTTCTTATCCAGCAGCTTCTGTGTCAGCACAAAGTGCCGAAGGTTCTCTTCTGCTCGAATTGCCCGATCCTGCGCCTTAAGCGGATAGGAACGGATAAGCAAAAAGATCACAACCACAATGACAGCAATGAGTACAAACAGGACCGCGGGCAGCACCTGCTCGTTGGCCTGTAAGGCGCTAACAAGCTGCGTGATCGATAAGACCACTAACCCGAACGCAAGCAAAGTGAATATAAAATGAAACAACGGATGCATGCGTCGATGATTAACATAATTTTGAACTTTCATCTACTTATTTCCCCACAATCTCAGTAATCTCTCTCTCTAATAAGAGATATCGATGCACACTTCGCATGATGGGCACTTTCGTTAGATTATTTTTGTCCACGTACTGCTTCATCTGATCTTTCGACAGACCTAAAATTTTGCCAGCTTCCATTACCGTGAGCACAACTTCGTTGCTAGTCGCGTTGAAGGTTGTCTTCACCTTTTGATTCCAGTCTTCAAATGATTGCATGTATTCGCACCCTTCTCATTCCGATCTCTCTATTATAGCACGAAAATACACTTCTCACCCAATTACCTTCATCTGGAATTCGGACAGGGACTAGGACTCTTCTTCGTTCATGAGAGCCAACAGTGCTCTCGGCAACGCGAATTGCTGATTGCTGATCATGATCTGATTTAACGCTTCCTCTGCAATGTCTGCTTGCTCTTCCTTGATCAATCCGATCTCCGCATGCAATCGTTCCATCTGCGAATCCAGTGCTGCCGCGGAAGCTGCTGCTTGCTTCAACTCCTCTAATAAACGGACAGGCACAGCTTGGTTACCTTCATTAAATTTATAAAATATCTTATGCTCCAAACTCGCCCAACAGTCCATGGCAATCGTACGAATTTGAATCTCCATACAGACGCGCTCTTCGCGGTCCGACATATGTACAGGCACTTCAACAAGCAAATGTAAGCTTTGGTACCCGTTGGGCTTCGGATTTTTGATGTAATCTTTTTCGCTCAAAATATGGAGATCATTCTGGTTTCTCAACATCTTCGAGATGACATAGATATCGGAGACGAACGAGCACGTGATTCGGAGGCCGGCAATGTCTTTCACGCTGCCCTGAATGCCTTCGAAGGAGAGCTCTCCCCCTTTTCTCAGCAGCTTTTGAAAAATACTTTCCGGTGATTTCAACCGAGACTTCGTGTGTTCAATCGGGTTATATTCATGCAGCATCTCGAATTCTTGAACGAGGATATCAATCCTTGTTTCCATTTCATCCAGCGCAAACTTATAGGTCATCATGAAGCGTGTAATGTCGTGCTTAAACTTTTTCAAGTCATTCATCGAAAGCTGATTACTGATCATATTCATGCAGAATTCCATCCTTTGGTCATGGTTATTTTACCAGTCATTTCTATTTTAATCACGAAGATCGCCTGAAGCAAATGCAGCGAGCAGAAAAGACACCGCTAGGGTGTCTTAAGTGTCAGTTGTATGAATATAACCACGTGTTAATTTTCCCACTACATTTGTCGGAATAGATGGGCTTTTTCCATTCAATCCTCCAGATCAGGCGACTGTGCTTAGCTGTGACCTCGGAGGCCGCGAAACTCGGGCAACCCGTGAAACTATACCCTATCTGCAACCGCACAGTATCAACAGCGAACAGCAAGCCCCTTCTTTTTTCCCACGGTTGTACATAGAAATGGAAAGAGACGCCCCGAAAGGATGTGCTTTCCACTATGGCGATGCAGCACCTGCTATCCTCCCAAATGGAACTGTTCCTGCAATATGGACTAGCTATATTTTGGACAATCACCTATATCCTTATCATTTTCCAAGGGTTCAAGGATCGCGCCTGCGGTATGCCGCTGCCGGCGATTTGCGCCAATATTACGTGGGAGTTTCTGTTCGCGTTCGTGATGCCTTTTCACCAGTTGCAGATGATCGTTTCACTCGTCTGGTTCCTGCTGGACTGTGTAATTCTTTTCCAAAGTGTCTACTTTGCCAAACACCAGTTTCCGCCACGCCTACTACTGCCTGCTATTTTCTCCCTACTTGTCATTTCCCTGCTGCTGCATGTCGGTATGGTTGTTGAGTTCCATGATCAAGAAGGAAAATACACAGCTTTTGGCATCAATCTGATGATGTCGATCCTGTTTATCCAATTGCCTTTTAAACAGGGCCTGAAAGGTCAGTCTCTCTACATTGCCTACTACAAAATGCTGGGTACGTTGTGCGCATCTGTGCTCTGCTATTCGCTGTATCCGGACTCATTTCTATTAACGATAATGTGTGTTTTGGTTACGGTTGCGGATGTTGTTTATATTTTGATCGTTCATCGGGCGGTGTTAGCGGCTCGTCAGTAGATTTCCAGCCTAAAATATCCATAGTTCCTTCTGTTGTCTTATTCGCTTCATGAATCACGCACGTGTCCTTTATTTCCTACGCTTCTGCAACAAATGCTCTTGCCCTAACGATGGCCTCCTCATAAGAGGCTTGCCCACCGCTTCGCCATGCATCGGGATGGTCGGCTTTTAGCTTCAACCAGATCTCATTCGCAATCGGATTCATGAAACCACCTCCGCCAATGGTGGCAGAAAGCTCCTCATAAGCGCCACTTAACCAAGCCGCAAGCTCTGGTTGTCTATTAGCTTGCGCCACGAGAGAAGCACCGCCAAGCCCGCTCAATGTACACATTTTATCTCCCAATTCACAGGTTACCTCCATACTCTCGCGATAATAGCGTTTGGCCTCAAATACTTGCTGATCCGTCAAAGCTATAGATCCTAACATGCGATGTAAAGCGGCTTCTTCATGCGAGTCTCCCAATTCCCGGCACAGCTGTAAGCCTTGTTCGATGATGCTTTGTGCACCTAGATAGTCTAACTGATTCATCAGAGCAATGGCTTTAAAGCGTAATAAGGATGAGATCTCCCAATCGGCTTTTAAATCCTTCAAAATCACATACGCTTCATCAAAAAGCACTACAGCCTGCTGATATTGTCCTATCACATTACAGCCAAGAGCCATGTAATAAAGAGCCTTCGCTCTCAGGGACGGAACTCCGAGCTTATTCGCAGTCTCCAACGCTTCCTGGATATATTGAATCGCCCGCTGCTGGTCCAAATTATAGGACATATTTACAGCTACCAGGAGTGCATGAACTCTCGTCTGTGGGAAAGCCGCTGTATTGGGGGTCTCCAACCACATCTGCAGCCTGTCATGACCCTCACGTGATAAACCAAGCATCGTCCAAAAGCTTGCCGAGGCAGAAATCAATCGTCCCGCGATCTCAAGCATGGACGGCTGTGATGCTGCCGTTTGCTGACTCCAATCCATGGCTACTCGCAAATTAACCATTTCGCGCGCCCACTCCTTGATCGTGGATCCCTGCATATGAGGCGTGTGCATACCTGCAGCACTTTGTTCAATAAAAGCCAAATAGTACTGACAAAATACATCCATAAGCTGATCCTGCTCACCAGCCTCAATCAGCTTCTCCTGCCCATATTGGCGAATTGTTGTCAAAAGGCGATATCGGATCTCGCCTTCGCGTTCTTCCGATATGACGAGCGACTTGTCGATAAGCTGGCTAACCAAATCGATGACTTCGAAATCGTCCACGCCATCTCCGCTGCAAATCGACTCTGCGGCTGCTAATGGAAAGCTTCCCGCGAATACGGACAACCGGCGCCAGAGGATGCGCTCGGACTCATTTAATAGCTGATGGCTCCAATCTATCAGGGCACGCAGCGTTTGCTGGCGCGGGAGCCTTGTCCGATCCCCGCCGCTCAGTATGCGGAAGCTTTCCCCTAAGCGCTGGGCAATTTGTTCCACGGTCAGCGCTTTTACCCTGGCAGCGGCTAGCTCTAGCGCAAGAGGGATGCCGTCAAGACGTTGACAGATATCCACAATGGCAGCAGCATTCTGCGGCGTAACCGTAAAGCTGGCCTGAACAGCCTTAGCTCGATCTACGAAAAGCCGAACAGCTTCAAATTCCAAAAGCCGTTCGACCGATGGATGCTCCTCGGCTCCGGGTATAGATAAAGAAGGAATACGCCAAAGCGTTTCCCCTGTAATGTTCAAAGGTTCCCTGCTCGTTACGATGATTTGGATGTTTGGGCAAGTTTGGAGCAGCATAGCAGCCAACTGTGCGCTTGAGTCAATGAGATGCTCACAATTATCAAGCACGAGCAACAGCTGCTTCGTTTGAAGATACTCCGACAATGCATCCTTGGCCGAGAGCTGATTTCGTTCCTTAATGCCGAACAAGGCTGCTACGGTTTGATACAACAAGCTAGGGTCCTGTACGGGTGCCAATTCTACCAACCACACCCCATCCGGATAAACAGTCATCGATTCATTCGCCAATTGTAATGCTAAACGTGTTTTCCCTGCTCCACCTGGACCTAATAAGGATAGCAAGCGTGTGTGTGGGAGGCGTTCATGCAGCTCATTTAACTCCTGTTCTCGCCCTATAAAGGGTGTAGCTTGCACAGGCAGAAGATTCACAGGACCTTGCAAGGAGCGCAGTGGGGGAAATTCATGCTTCAAGCTCGGGTACGTAAGCTGAAATACCTGCTCAGGCGTGGAGATATCTTTTAATCGATGTGATCCTAAATCGAGCAATTGGAGTTCGTACGGTAAATGACCGCTCGCTAATTCTGCCGTAGCTGTCGATACAACAACCTGTCCGCCATGGGCAATCGACCGTAAACGTGCACAACGATTAACTGTTACCCCATAGTAGTCCCCATCACGCAGCTCTGCTTCACCTGAATGTAAAGCCATGCGTACGCTGATGGGCTGGAAGGTCGGCCATTCGGTCTCTGTGAGCTTCATTTGAACAGCGGCTGCAGCTCGAATCGCGTTAGAAGCCACGGTGAAGACTACAAAGAAACTATCACCCTCACCTCTATGTTTCACGACGATACCACCGTGCTCGGTGAATATAGTCGATAATATCTCATCATGGCGACGCAGCGCTTCTTGCATCTCCACAGGATACGCCTCCCACAATTTCGTGCTTCCCTCAATATCTGTAAAGAGTAACGTAACAATTCCTTTCGGCAAAGACGGCATATCTCTCTCGCACTCCCTTGGATTTCCTCTATCAGGCCTAGCTAGCTGTGTCTAATTGTTAACTAGATTATATCAGAATTTACCACCTCTCGACATGGAAATCCTTTTTTTGACAACTGTAAAAAGAGTACGAGTATACCAAAAAGAGCACCCCGGGGGCACTCCTTGAGATGATCTATAGGAGTTAGCTAGCGCTAACTTTACGGTACTTGAGGAAACTGCCAATACGCCATACACAAATGTACAAATACGCCATGACCATCGTCAAAACAGCGAATTCCGTAGGATCCAAGCCTTTGAAATACTGTGATAATACCAAACGAACCGCAATGACAGCGATGATTACATACTTGAAGTTGGGATTAGGCTTCGAATACACCAAACCGTCTTCCCGCTTCTCATAACCGGTATGGTATAGCATAATACTGCCTAACCCAACGCCGAGCACACCTGCACATAACAGTTCCCAAATGGCAGGGAGATGAAAAGGATGATCCGGAATATGTGTGAGCGAGCTAATACTAAGGCCGAACACAATGAGAAGCAGGAAGACTGGAATCAGCATGCCCCTTCCTTTGTTCCGGATCGGCTTCGCTTTTCCTCGACTTCTAAGCCAAATAACCAAAATAATAATAACCGCACCGATTCCATAACCGATGAGTGTTTCAGCATTCATGCCATAGTGCCCCTTTCAAAACTAGTTGTACCAAATTATACGGTCACTCCTGCGAATTTACCTCCGTCTTGAGACCGACTCAACGCTAACTAAATGGAAAAAGCACCCCGCGGGGTGCCTATCATATGACTACTGTTTGGTTTATCCAGATTACGATTGGAACATTTGCTTCACTAACTCTTTATTCCGCTTCTTAAATACTTGATTATGCGAAGAGACCATCGCGCTCTTATCGGCTGCTGGCTGGCCCAGCTCCATCCTTATCCGCTCCTTGTTCCATAAATTGAGATTGATAATCATTATTAATTGATGATACTGCGTTTTGATGATTTTTTCAACTGAAATACAAATGGATGAGCGAGCCAGTCCCCCAACGAAATGCAAAAACCACGCTTAGGCCCAGTGTTGTGCCCAAACGTGGCAGTGCTCTCTACACAGGTATCCGCACACGAAACGTGCTGCCCATGCCCTGCTGACTCTCCACGGTAATCGTCCCCTGGGACGCATCCACGAGGTTCTTCGCGATGGCGAGGCCTAACCCATGGCCGCCAGTCTGGCGTGTTCTTGCTTTGTCCTGCCGGTAAAACCGATCAAAAATCCGGGGCAGCGCGTCAGGCGAGATGCCGATTCCGTTATCCCTCACCTCGATGGTGAGAAAGCGAACTCCCTTTTCCAGCTTGTCTGCAAGCGTGACCTCCACTTCCCCTTGATCAGCGGTATATTTAATTGCGTTGTCGATAAAAAGCACGAGCAGCTGCGTCAACTTACTCCGATCCCAATTCACCGTTAGCTCGTCAGGAACGTGCAGCTTCAGCAAGATGCCTTTTGCTTGCGCTGCCGGGAGCAGCTTCGAAATAACGCTTTCGGCCGCTGCTTTCACATGAAATACGGAACGCTCCAGCACGAACTCGTCGGCATCGGAACGAGCCAATTGCAGCAATTCGCCAGTCAGCCTCGTAATGGCGTTAACTTCCTCTTTCATACCACGCAGCACGTTATTCGTGAAGGGATTCCCTTCACTTTCAGCTTCAAGCTGAAGCGCCTCAATGGATGTGAGCATCACGCTTAGTGGTGTGCGCAGCTCATGAGAAGCGTCCGCAACGAATTCGCGTTGCCGCTCATAAGCTTTGGCTATCGGAATAATCGCATTACGCGACATCCGATGGCTGAACCACAGAGCAAGCACCAAGAAAATCAGCACCATCCCCAGCATCAGGATGAGCAACAATCGAAAAAGCTGATGCTGGAAGGTCACTTCCTTCCCTACATATAAGGTGCCAATCACTTCGCCTTTCCACTTGAGCTCCCGATTCGTCACCAGAAAACGAGCATCCTCGCCAACTTTCGGACGTCCTTGCACATCTACCGAGGGCTGATCGAACGTCTGCAAGGTCGTTTGCTCGGTTTGCTCTCTCTTGAAATGGCCCTTCGTTATCAAAGCCATCATTTGCTCACGTAATTCCGGCTGCGTCTCATCACCCAATTGCACAGTCCCCGTATCGGAAATGAGGTAATAGAACGATTGATCCCTACTTAGTGAGAATGCATCTTCAACGGATCGTGGGGGAAGACGCTTCGGATTGGTGTCCCCATCCACCCATTTTTGCAGGACTTGAAGCTCACTATCCGCCAGCTTGGTCATCTGTGTCCGTTGGTCATTCCAAATGAACACGTAGAGTAAAGCGTACACAATCACCACGAATAGCCCCAGGAATAGCATCAGCACGCCGCTATATTGCAAGGTGAGCTTATTGCGAGTCTGATCAAATAAATTCCCCTTAAACAGACGCTTGTTCAACCAGCTCTTGTTACGCTTCAATTTTATATCCTACGCCTCTCACGCTCTGAATGAGCTCCCGAGCATCGGAAGACTCCAGCTTTTTACGAATTAACTTTACGATGGCATCGATTGATTTTAAATTCACATCGGCATCTAGGCCCCATACTTTATCTAAAATAATCTCACGTGTCAGCGTCCGCCCCTTGTTCTGCAGCAATAGGTCCAGAATCTGAAACTCCCGTGGAGACAACTGGACTTCTTGCCCACCTTGTTTAACGGTTTGATTCGTCCGCTGCAGCTCCAACTCACCGATTCGAACAATATCGTCCTGCAAAGGGGCAAAACTTCTACGCATCAACGCGCGCAAGCGAGCTAACAGCTCGTCCATTTCAAAAGGCTTCACGAGATAATCATCGGCTCCCGCATCGAGGCCCTCGACACGATCTCGCAAGGCGTCTTTGGCCGTGAGCATCAGTATGGCCCCCGGGTACCCCGCCTGGCGCAGCTTGGCGCAGGTTTCACGGCCATCCCCCTCTGGCATCATCCAATCCAGAATGACCACATCATAGCTAGAAGCCATCGCATAATCGAAGGCATCATGGCCCGTTTGCACCCAATCGACGCTGCAGCCTGTCTTTTTTTTCAGCATATAGGTCGTTAACTCGCCTAACTTCACATCGTCTTCCGCTAATAAAAGCTTCATCCCTACCGCCCCCCTCCTCGTTCGTACGATTACTATTAAGTATAATCTATCGCCTTCGGGCTTTCACCGTAATTTCACCAAGTGGGGCTAAGATAGGTCTCATGGAACACCAAATCTACGAAAACGAAGGGAAGATCACCCATGAACAAGAAAACGAAAATCATCCTCGCCAGCGCATTAACCGTTGTATTAGCAGGAAGTGGTGTTATTGCATTAAGCACGAACAACCACGTATTTGCCGCCCCCGAAACCGATACCATTCAAACCGCAACATCATCCCCGCAGGATAAACCCGTCAAGCCAAAGCCAAGGCAGGGGGAAGCCGGCAAGCCTGGAGGCCCTCGCGTAAATGGTGAGCATATGTCATCATCCAACCAAGACGGTCTTGATTGTCCAGCAAATGTAGATGCAGCACCTCCAACGACGCCTGGGAATTCAGCATCCTCGACTGGTGAAGCAACCAGCGGAGTCGCGAATCCATCCACCTACTCCGTAGTGATTTCAGGTGGACTCGCCACAGATCCTCGGGACAAAGGCCGACCCGTTGTGCTCATTGCCGCTGCGCTCGGTGTGCCTACCGAGGTATTTAGAGAAGCTTTTAGCGGAGTGACACCTTCTGGTTTAGACAGCCAGCCTAGCCAAGAACTCGCACAACGAAACAAAGCCGCTTTGCTTAAGGTACTAGGGCCCTATGGCATCACGAATGAGCGTTTAGATGAGGTGTCTAATTTCTATCGCTACAACGGCCGGAATAGTGCAACGTGGCAAAAGACCCCGGCCAGCGCCACAGCTATCGTCACTGATGGTGTTGTGACGGGTGTTACGATCACGAATGCAGGGGCCGGCTATTCATCCACGCCGACCGTTACGATCACTGGACCTTCTGGAACGGTGACAGCCAAAGCCGTGGTGACGTATACGAAGGATTTTAAAACGAATGGAAGTATCTCCTCGATTACCCTCGATTGATGAATAAGGAGCATGCCGCAGTTAATCTGCGGTGCGCTCCTTTTTCACATCAACATTTACCACAACTGGAACCATTCATCCGCTTCCCTGCCTTGTTTCCGCACGAAGAATGGTAGTATGATAAGGAGATACTTTATTTAACCAGAGGTAAATTACACAATGAAGATCAGAGATTGGGACATTAATTTAAAAATCCGCCTCGGTGGAGAAACCGCTTTTAACGTTATTTTTTGGGCATTCTTTCCGTTTTTATCGATCTATTTTGCGAATTCCTTCGGCAAAGGCTGGACCGGAATTCTACTGATCTTGTCGCAGGCGCTTTCGGTTTGCGGCAATTTGTTGGGCGGCTATTGCGCTGATCGGTTTGGGCGAAAACGGATGATGATCATCGCAGCTTCGGGACAAGCCGTGGGATATGGGATTTTCGCTTTAGCCGCTTCTCCTTGGCTAGCCCTGCCTGCTGTCAGCTTCATCGGCTTCAGCCTTGCCAGTTTTTTCGGCTCCTTGTACTGGCCAGCCAGTCAAGCTATGGTGGCGGATGTCGTGGATGAAGAGCATCGCTCGAGTGTTTTTGCTATCTTCTATACGGCCGCGAATATGGCTGTCGTTGTCGGCCCTTTGCTCGGTTCCCTCCTATACGAGGACAATCCGTATCTCGTGCTGGCTGCGGCTTCCGTGATTTGCGTATTACTCGCGCTCATGATGGCACGACGCTTACACGAGACGTTGCCTAAACAGCTAGCGGACCGCCATCGCCTGCAAGGCGATGAGCCTTGGTATCATGCTATCGCAGTGCAGCTTCGTGACTACAAAATCATTGCAACGGATCGCGTCTTTCTATTGTTCGTCATCGCTGGTGTTCTGCTTTCGCAGACCTTCATGCAGCTTGACTTACTTTTTCCCGTATTTTTGAAGGAAACGATGCCGTTGACGACAATATTCTCCTACAGCGGCTGGGGTCTCCAGCTGACAGGTAAACAGCTTTTCGGCTTGATCGTCTCCGAAAATGGCTTATTCGTCGCCATTTTCACCGTCATCGTGACCAAATGGATGCTCGCGTACCGCGATCGTTACGTATTCATCGGCGGGGCGCTTTTCTATGCGCTGGGCATGGTGATGTTCTGCCAGATGTCTACTTTTTGGGGATTAACCATCGCCATCGCGGTCTTTACATTAGCTGAGCTCATGTCGGCAGGACCCCAGCAAGCCTTCGTGTCCAGACTGGCGCCAGACCATATCCGAGGTCAGTATTTCGCTGCTTCCAGCTTGCGTTATACACTCGGACGTACGATAGCGCCGCTCTCCATCCCGATCAGTTCTTGGATCGGCTTTACGTGGACGTTCCTTTTGTTGGCGGCACTTGCTGTTCTATCCGCTGCTATCTACAACCTGATGTTCAATCAGTATGATAAGCAAACTGCAGCGCAGTAGGCTGGGAACGGGTTATCGGAATTGAAACAGTAAAAGCACCCCTTAAGGGTGCTTTTTTCGGGAGGAAGCCATCATTTATAAGTTCATCAAATTTATCGTTGCTGCCCTACTTCTTCTCACAAGCAACCCCATCACCGTCCCCATCCAGCTTCGAACTGTAGCCCGGCTCACCTCTCATGATATTGTACGCGCCAGCCGCATTCGCTTCCTTACAGGAGTTGTAGGACACCGTTGATTTGGGCTGCGTAGTGGCGATTGGTTTGGGTGTGGTTGTTGGCGAAGACTGCGACGAAGCACTTGATTGCGGTGTAGCTGATGCCGCTGCGCTCCCCTTCACCGCACTCTCATGATATCCATCCTCCTGCGCATAATTCTCTACGCTCCAGATGTTTAACCCTTTCTGCTGCGCCGTCTTCTGTATCGCACGGAACTGATCCACATATTTCACGTTCGGCGGGTAAATATACGCGACTCTGGCGTAGCCATTTTCGAGCAGCAGCTCGTTGAACATTTTATCTCCTATATATAAGTAGCATAGTAATCTGCCGTATTTATCCCGCTCTGATACATCCAATTCCAGCTGGACGTCCTTGCCTGTTAGCATGGTTTTCGCATAGTTGGACGCATCCAGCGCAAAAGGCTGAACCGGCTTCTCGGGATCCACGCTTTCTGGCGTATCTACAAGAAGTAAGCGAATCGTTTCTTCCTTTGCTTGTCCACCCTCGATAAAAGAGACCTTCATGGTATCGCCGTCGACGACCCGGACAATTTTAGCGGGAATCCGATTATTCGCTAAGGGCTTAACTGTCGCTTTGGCAGACGCGGTCACGTGGGGTGATACTCCGATAGTAGCTGTAGGTGTTGCGATCTCCATGTCCACTTCTGACGACGAACAGGCAGACGCCACCATCATGAGCAGAACGCAGACGCCTGCACCGATGCTTTGCTTTCCTAACTTTGTGGTCTTAATAACCGATGAATAAGCGGATCTGCTATAACCAAGGATTGCGTTTACCATTTGGTTGTACCTCCATGTGATGACTGTTCTATTGGTCTACGAAATAGTCTTTGCTCCTTATATTATATCAGATCGTACTAAATCGTTAGCCAGATGTGCATCATCCACGCCAAAAAGAAAAAGCAGCCCTTACAGAGAAATCTCTGTACTAACTGCTTTCACCGTTGGAACCAGCTCCCCCTAAGGCGTACCGCCTCGAAAAGACAGCGCCAGATCCAGCACATGCTCTATTTCATTATAGGAGCCTATATCGGTCTTCTTATTGCCATCAAAATCAGCAACGACACCCCGCCGTTCCTTGCCTTGTGCCCAGGAACCGAACTCGTTATCCAGAGGCTGGAAGTGGTTCTCCCCGTCATTCTGGAACACTCGCCAAATGCCGGTTTCCGCAGTGTATACGATTAAATCGCTTCGCCCATCGCCATCTGTATCACCCACTAACAGTTGGTCGTTAATTCCAAAGGAAACTCCACCTGCCGATTGGGGCGCAGCGAACATCCCGTTCCCCTGATGATACATAATGGATACGCGTTTATCCTTATGCGATACACAAACAATATCGTCTGCAGCTGAGTCCTGTAATTTTGCTGTGAGAATTTCAGCATCATCGGGCAGCTTCGAGTTCGACTCCGTATACGTCACCTGCTGATTCAGCAGACTAACTTGTACGAGGCCGTTGTCCCCTCTGGCGATTAAGCCAACGCCATTACTTGATCGCAGCGCTTGTACAGAGGTAAGACCTGTCGGTAAAGCACCGATTGCTTTGGCTGGTAAGAACTGTTGTTTATCCGCCAAGGCTACCCGCACATTTCCCGTTTCGTCGTTATACGCTAGCAGATCTTGCTTACCATCGCCATTGACATCGACGAGCAGCAGTGATTCTTGGGGGGTAAACGCTTCTCTTAACCAAACCTGTGAAGCTTCTTGCTGTCGATTCCTCGGCATATCGTAATTGCCGGGAATAACTAAAATGCGATGCAACTGGCGCACGACCACATCCGCATGCCCGCGACCTGTGACATCACCGAGAAGCACATTTTGCAGCTTCGTATCAGGTGGCAGCGTAACACGATGTGCAGGGGTGAAGGGGACGATATCATACAGTGACATCCAGCGGTAGTCCAGCTTCTTGAAGCCTGTAATCAATTTATGGAGGTAGGAGTCCGTGTCCCCTTTTTTATATTGATAGACGGGAAGGCCATCCTTCTCTTCTGGATGTCCGTCTGCGCCAACGACAGGCTCTAGATACTTAAATTCCAAGAACGGATGAAAGTAAAAGGAAGCTAGCTCATCATTCGTCGCTGCCTTCTCCAACATCTGATCGACCGAATTTGCATCGCTTACATAGCGATATGGCGCAGGAATATAGACAGAACCTAAACTATCTTGTCCGAACGTATTAATCGTATCATAGGCGCTAATATCGTTACGAGAGTTTTTGGCATAGAGATCCGGCTGATACATAAGTCCGACGAAGGAACGGAACACGCCCTCCTGCTCACGGGTATCTTTATAGTGGGGAGACTCCCAGAACGCGGGATGTAAGTCAGCCCTGGCAAAGGCAGCCAAGCTCTCTTTCATCCGTTCCGCCGCATAGGAGATTTCCTGTGTTTCTGGCGCGCCTTTGATATTAAATTCCGAACCTGTCCCTGAATTCTGCTCGCCATCTGAACGATAAGTCTCTCCATACTGGTGGCGATATCCATGCATCCCCAATACGCCGCCATGATGCTCAGCCTGTTGGAGCAGCGTAATAAACCCGCTAACAACTTCGTCCGGATTAGGGTCGTCAATGCCTTTTTCCTTCCAGACACCGTCCGCTTGCTGACTCATCCTTCTCGGAATCACTGCAACATGGAACGGTACATGCTCGGACTCCAAATATTCCATCACTGCACGCAATTTACCGAGTCCTTCCAGCGTGTTGTAATCACCGCCAAGCCCCACGTCTTCTAAGCGGATCATGACATGGCGTTTATCCACATTCGGAGAGACATTCGTCTCTGTCTGCGTCGGGATATAAGCGGCCAGCGCAACGGCTGCGATCACGCCCCCAATGATACCTATTCCGATTTGCTGCCACAATTTACGTTTCACGCTAGCCTGCTCCCCCATTTATGTAAAACGTAGATTATTCCTATGATTTCGACATTTTCCTCTAAATTATATATGAATTTATGACGTCTTACTATAAGAGATTGAACTTAGGTTAAAAAGAAATAGAATTAGGCACAGCAACATTGGAAACGTTACCAATTTTGTGGAATTCATGAAAATTTGAAGAGAAAAGATAACTGCGACCTATATTTATAATTGTAAATTTGATCTTCACATTAAGATAATATTCCAATGACATACGCATACTAAAATGAAGGTATTCTATTGTGACGGAGGCATCCGAATATGACAGCAAAAATAGGTTTCGTATTTTTCTGTATATTTTCCCTATCCGTATTAGGTGTTGCTGCAAAAGAGAGTCAGCCAGAGAAGCTATCGGAGAAACGTACAGAAAATCACATTGTTCGTCTGTACACACCTGAACTTTATGACTCAACGGAACAATTTGAATACGAATTTGAGTGGCAAAATGGGAAGATCCTCGCGAACCCTTGATGGATTCGTGTATAGATGAGAAAAAGCACCCGCGGGGGTGCTTTTTCGTTTTTGTAATCCTTATCGAATAGTCTCGATTTCATTGACCATTCTTCTTGTTCATCCCATATTTCTTGCCCCACTCGCCCATACTCTCGAGAATAGGGATAAAACTTCTTCCTGCATCCGTCAGAGAGTATTCCACTTTGGGAGGGACCTCTTGGTATACTTTCCGATGAACCATTTGATCCTTTTCTAACTCTCTCAACTGAGTGGTTAGTATTCCTTTTGACACGCCTGGTACCAATCGTTGAAGCTCGCCAAATCTCCTTGTTTCCCTCAAATGCCAAAGAATGATGATTTTCCATTTGCCAGCAATGACATTTTGGGTTGCTGTAACGGGGCAGACTTCGATTTGTTCCTCTGGAATTTCACCTTGAAACGATGTTCGAGACATGCGCAATCCCTCTTTTTCCTTAATGGTCATATTTTTATGACTATGTCACAAAATAATGACTACTTACATATTTCAAGCTACCATAATAATATATGACTATAGTTAATTATCCAACAACAATTTTTTATAAATAGGAGGACATCTACAATGTCAAAAATCGTGGTTACTGCAGCAACAGGTGAATTGGGTAAATTGGTGGTTCAGCACTTACTGACAAAAGTTCCAGCAAGCGAAATCGCTGTTAGTGTTCGCAATATGGAGAAAGCCTCTGCCTTTGCAGATCTAGGAATTGAGGTTCGATTTGGGGATTGGGATGATCCCGCTTCGATGGAAAAGGCTTATGCAGATACCTCGAAGCTCTTACTGATTTCTTCACCACAAGATGAATCCATCAGTCGCGTGCGCAAACATGTTAGTGCCATTGAAGCAGCCAGAAAAGCCGGCGCCCAGCACATCGTTTACACGAGTTTCGCATTTGCAGATGTAGACGCATTTGCACCTCTGGCCAATGTTCATCTAGCGACGGAATATGCGCTTAAGGCATCAGGCATTCCAACGACTGTTTTGCGAAATACCTGGTATCAAGAATTATACATTCATCCAGGTTTGCAATCTTATATCGATAACGGCAGCATCATAAATTCGGCAGGAACAGGAAAAATTAATACAGCAACACGCGATGACTTAGCCTTAGCTGCGGCAACTGTCCTTGCCGAAGATGGACATCAAGACCAAGTCTATGAGTTAGCTTCGTCCCAATCTTGGAGCTATGAAGAACTAGCAGACATTTTATCTCAGGTATCAGGAAAAAAAGTAGCTTATCAATCCGTTTCAGACGCTGACTCTGTTGAAGGGATGCTTGGGGCCGGGCTTCCTGAAGGACTTGTACAGTTCTTAGTTGCCATTGATAGCAAAATGGCTGCTGGCACAGAAGGGCGTACTTCAACAGATCTTGAGAAACTAATCGGGAAAAAACCGACTTCCATCCACGAAAGTATTGCGCTATTATTCAATAAATAATCGTTTCATAAAACCCAACATTGAGGTGAGCCTTATGCAAGTAGAAATTTGGTCGGACTTCGCCTGTCCGTTCTGTTATATTGGCAAACGCCGCTTCGAGCAAGCCCTAGCGGACTTTGAACATCGTGATCACGTTGACGTTATCTACCGCAGCTTTGAGCTAGACCGCCATGCCCCCAAAAGCGTCCCGCACGATGTCTATGATATGCTCTCTTCCCGATACGGCATGAGCCGTCAAGAAGCCATTGCGATGAATCAGAAGCTGAGTCAACAGGCCGCGGCTGAAGGTCTCGACTTTCAATTCGATGGCCTCGTGCTGACGAACACCTTCGATGCTCATCGTCTACGGCTTTTTGCTGAGCAATCTGACAAGGGTGCCGCGATATCGGAGTTGTTATTCCGCGCATATTTCAGCGAGTCGAAGAATATAAGCGATCACAGCACCCTTGCGGACATTGCAGCAGCAACAGGGCTTGATCGGGAAGAGGCCCTCTCCATGCTCGCGAGCAATGTATTTGCCGAGCAGGTGCGGGGCGAAGAAGAGAACGGCAGCCGCCTTGGTATCCGCGGCGTTCCGTACTATGTCATCCACGGTAAGCATGCTTTGTCCGGAGCCCAACCAAGCAGCGTTTACCTGAACACTATGCAGCAGGTATGGGATGCCCAGCAACCGCCACAGGTTGCAGAATCGGCAAACGATGAAGCTTGTTTGGACGGCACGTGTGTCGTCCCGAATAAACCATAACGATGAGATAATAAGGGCGCACTACCAAAGAAGAAGCACCCGAGAGGGTGCTTCTTTCTCACATTTATATAAAACAATGCATGCGCCAATTGCTCAATTAAAGCTCTGACTCGCTACAACCGCATTGTGATTATTACTTTTTCTATCGGATTTTAAAGCGTACATATCTTGATCCGCTGCATGAAGCAAATCATCCAGCGTTCGCGCCTCATCGGGATACACAGCCGTTCCAATGGAAACCGAAATGTCCAAATTGAAATCTCGAGAAGCTACTTTTAATTCGGTTTGGATATGACTAATGATTGATTCTTTTTTGGTGATATCCGATGAAGTCGACAGGATCAAAAATTCATCACCCGCCCAACGAGCGGCTATATCCCTTTTATGTAAATGAAGCATTAATGCGTTTCCAATCCGTTGCAGTACCTGATCACCGATTTTATGCCCACGGGAATCGTTGATTAATTTAAAATTATCCACGTCGATAAAATATAAAATCAGCTTCTCCTGTTTTCGATCCACCGAAGCGATGAACTTAGGAAAGATATCCAGTATGAATCTCCTGTTGTATAGCGTCGTCAGATTATCTCTTTCCGAAAGAAACTTTAATTTATCATACTGCGTTCCTAGCACCCAACTTGCAAATAAAATAAGAATACCAAACAAGGGAAACTGAAGAGAGGGAAAGTTATAATAAAGCGTACCATAGGTTCTTAAGGCGACGATCATGACTACAACAACCGATATAATAAGGATTCTTCCCGAATAGTTCATCCCAAATCACCATCATCCAAATTGTGTCTACTTAGGTCTATACTGACACACTTGATCTATACATTTCAAGAAATATTTGGTTTATGCGGTTTAACGTCTCTGGGGTTCTTCTGGTAGACATCAAACCAGAGGTATATATTCGGTGACCTGATATACATAGGAAAGTTGCTTTCCAAGGAATGCCGCTTTAAAGTATTGTTATTTCGGTGAACACATCAACCATGGTTGAACCCCCTGCCATGCGAAAAAGCACGCCAACCCTCAGCGTGCTGCTTCATCTATTTAAGCTAATAGTTTTGCTATCGGCTCCCAATAATTCGTATGCCATCCAGCTGCTAGATGCTCGCCTTGCTCCTCTGGGTAAGCGGAATGTTCAAATGCCAACACAGTTTCGGAACCTTTCTCCTGCAGCTCGAATTTAACTAGTGAATAAACTCCTTCTGCCCAGTTCGCAACACGCCAAGCTTGTACAACACGCTCATTAGGCACGAGTTCAATGTTGCGGCCCAAAATCATGCCTCCGAAGCAGGAGAATGTCCCGCCTTCTTCTGTGCTAATCTCTGTGGGAGCTCCGCCGCTAGCTTTGCTGAACTGCTCGCTGCTTGTTAAGATATCATAGACACGCGCAGGACTAGCACTGAACGTAACCTCTTGACGAATCGTTCCACTCATCGTTATGCCCCCTCCTTTAATTGCTCATCTTTGTTCATAAGCCACTGCTCCAGCATATCAACCGTCATGCTCTTCAGCATGTCCGCGTGATCTTGAATGGCGTGATGCCACATAGCCGCTTCAACCTTATATTTGTTCGCATCCGTTATTTGAAATCCACAATTGCAAGATAGTGTAGTCATTTTTATAAAAGTCTCCTTATATATCATAATTATTTTCCGTATTCAATTAATGCATAGCTTGTTCAGACCACGGATCGACACCCGGATCTTGGCCTTGTGCGATCGCTTGTATGCGAGGCATATAATGCGTCCATCCTTGTACATGTGAGGCAACTTCGGTTGCCGGCAAATCATAATGTGTCAATTCCAAAAGCGTTCCATTATCTTTGGGCGTCAATCGAAATTCAACCGTACTGGATCCAGGCGGAACCACCTTCGATTTCTCCCAGCCCCATGTCATCACGATTTTCTCATTCGGGATCAATTCCTTGTATTCACCCATCGCAATGTCACTACCATTTACATCAATGCGATACTTACCCCCGATACTCGGATCGAGCAGAACGTGGCGCCCCATCCAACGAACTAATTTCTCAGGATCCGTAAAAAAAGAAAACAACGTCTCCGGACGGCATTCGATAAATATTTCTTTCTTAATCGTGTCATTGCTACTGATTATCGTCATGTTTTCTTCTTTCCTCCTCTTCCGCGGCTTCTTTTAAGCGCATTAAGCTGTCGTCCCAGAAGCTCTCGATGTACTGCATCAACTCAGCAAACCCTTCCCTCCTTATGCCATAAAATCGTTTGGTACCCTCTCGTCTCACTACAACGAGTCCTGCTTCTTCTAGCACCTTAAGGTGCTGTGATATGGCTGGTGCTGATACGTCAAAATGCGACGCAATTGCGCTGGAGGTCAGCTCTCCATCTCGGACAAGATGTAAAATATCTCTGCGCCTAGGCTCCGTTATCGCTTGAATGGCTTTATCTATCATGACATTAATTTAGCACACACTTAATTAAGTGTCAACTTAATTAAAGTAACCGTGCAACCTGATATCCTTTGTTATATTTTGGCCTGAAGTTAGAAGAACTACTCCATAAGGGGTCTCGTGCAATGAGATAAGTTAACCTTATAATCGAGTAGGAGGGGGCGGCTAGCCCCCGACCTCTCACACCACCGTACGTACCGTTCGGTATACGGCGGTTCATGAAACATTCCGTAAATCGTGGTATCTGTCCGCTAAACTTTTAAGTCCATTGGTTTTCCAAAACTGGTTGTCCAATGTGCGTTT
>NZ_JCAUAN010000042.1:0-51859 GCF_059691975.1 Paenibacillus sp. J22FR5
AAGAAAACCATAATAAAGGCGAATTCTCATTCAGATATTGAATGGAAATTCGCCTTTATCTATTTAGGTCCTCTTCACAAAATTAAAAACAGACGTTTTTCAGCGGCCTCCGTAAACCGCGGTGCTTGTTTTTTGTACGTTGGGAAGAGGCGTTCTAACTCTTGTTCAAGAGAGTATATTTTAGGGATGGTTCTGGAATTGCTAGGGGAGGGTTGATCCTATTTGCACGCTTACTTCATTTTAATGCTTCTCCTCGCAGGGATTTGGACGGAGGCGGGACAGCAAGGAAGCCCATTAGACACGATTTGTTCAACTAAACTTGTAAGCGCATCCACATCCTCGCCGATTGAATCGAAAACAATTCATTATACAAACAAAGTGCTGTTTTTAACTTATCATCATTTGGATGATCAGGAATCTTTCATCACGATTACACCCAACAAATTTAAACAGCATCTTCAAGCTTTAAAAGATAAACATTATAACGTCATATCGATTGAAGAGTATGCCTGCTTCCATGCGCATCGGAAAACGTTACCTCCGAACGCAGTTGTGATCACATTTGATGATGGGTACCGGTCTTTTTATGAAAAGGCATATCCTTTGCTTAAGCAAATGGGGTTGCCGGCAACGAATTTCGTGATTGTGAGCGATGTTGACTCCGACAATCCTTCCTTACCATTTCTGACCTGGAGTCAGATCCTTGAAATGAAACGAGATGGCTTTAGCTTTTACTCGCATACGTATGATCTTCATCAGAAAAGGCGTGATGAGGCTGGGAATTTAGTTCCTCCATTAACCAATCGGATCTTCCTGCCAAAAGAGAAACGAGTGGAATCCGTAGCTGAGATGAAGCAGCGTGTAAGAGAGGATTTACTGCTGGGTGAGGCGCTATTGAAAACCAAACTTCACAATCAGCTTTCATTCCTCTGTTTCCCATTAGGGGAATACAACGAGTCGGTTGTTGAGGATGCGAAACAGCTTGGCTTTTCGTTGTTTTTTACAACAAGAGAAGGTATTAACACAGGCAGTAGTGACGAAATCACCCGGGTAAGTGCGGGGATGCCGTATGTATCATCAGATGTTTTGCTTAAAAAACTAGGGCAATACGATCAGAAGTAGACCACGACCGAGATGTGAATTCAAACAGGCAGTTGAAGAGAATAGGCAAGTAAAGAGCCCCCTTCAGCGAAGGGGGTTTAAGAACTTTTCCTCATTGGCAAGGAAGAATTTGGGAATTCTGAAGTCATCGATGTTCCGAATGTCGCAAAATTACACATCCCATGACATCAACTTGAACTAAACTTTGTCCCTTCTATATGCTATCGTCAATCTGTATCGCATTTCATGGCAAGATTGACTTCATACACATTCATAGGAAGAAGTGATTTCAATGAGCAAAAAACTTCGTATTGGGATAATCGGAACCGGTGGCATTGCTAAAGCCCACATAGCCGCGTACAAAAAGTTGCCGTATGTCGAGATTGTAGGCGTGGCAGACATTATTCAGGGGAAGGCGCTCGCGTTTGCGCAGGCGGAAGGCTTGACGGAAGCAGCTTCCTATGACAGCCATCTTGATCTGTTGCGCATGGAGTTGGATGGCGTCAGCATCTGTACGCCGAACGTGTCGCATCATGTGACGACGGTCGATGCTTTGCGCGCGGGCAAAAACGTTTTGCTTGAAAAACCGATGTCAGTCACCCTTCAAGAAGGAATAGAAATGACTCAGGCAGCAAAGGAAAGCGGGAAAATATTAACGCTAGGCTTCCAGCCTCGCTACGATCCAAATATGAAACTTCTGCAAACAATTGTGCAATCCGGTCGCCTTGGTAAAGTCTACTACGTTGAGACGGGCGGAGGACGTCGCCGTGGCATGCCAGGAGGCACATTCATCAATAAAAAGCTCGCTGGAGCCGGTGCGATGGCCGATATTGGCTGTTATTCGCTGGACATGGCGCTAAATACACTTGGATACCCTCGTCCACTTACAGTATCTGCATTCACTTCTAACCATTTCGGTACAAATTCATTGTATCATCCGGAAGCGAGCAAGTTCGAAGTCGAAGATTTCGGTGTAGCGATGGTACGCTTCGAGAACGATCTAGTTCTACAGTTTAAAATATCTTGGGCGATGCACATGGATACGCTCGGTGCGACGATGTTCCTCGGTACAGAAGGAGGCCTTAAAGTCACACCGGCAGGTGTTGGGCCTTGGTCGGGTGTTTGGGATGGATCAGTTGGTTCCATCACGCTATATCACGATGAATTCGGCGGCCATACGTCGACTCCAATTCCACTAGTCGAGCATAAATTGAATCTGTTCGATCAGAAAGTGCATGATTTTGCCGAAGCAGTTCGTGACTGCAGACCAGCTCCGATTCCTGGTGATCAAATTCTCATCCAGCAAGCTATCATCGATGGGGTGCTGAGATCGGCAGCAGCTCGCCGCGAGGTATCGGTCGAGTTACCGCGTTAAACCGCAAAACGATCTTGGAGCTGTTTGGTTCGGCACATGGGTTACACCTTCTAATACAAATATTTACGAGTGAAAGAACAGAACGATATAGCTGGTATAAGTATAAAAAAAGCTTAGTCTGGAGCCCGTGGCCACACAGACTAAGCTTTTTACTTCTCAGGTGAACCAATGCGCATCAAATGGGTCTTATCTAATGCAGTCAATTGTTTGATTATGGTATTATTGGTTTAGCTGCGTAGTAAGGCTGAGATGTCAGGAAGCAGTAAGTACATTAGTGATATGAGGGACTACCAATGCGTGTAAATATAAAAGCGGTTATTGAGGCGTTAATTGCTCCGGTCGGAAGGCTCGGGCAAACCGTTGATATGCTGAATTTCGGCAAACCTGAAACAGAGGTAACCGGGATTGTGACGACCTTCATGCCGACGCAATTTGTCATTGAGCAAGCAATTCAGCGAGGAGCGAATCTCATTGTTGCTCACGAAGGTCCATTCTTTTCGCATATTGATGATAGGGAAACCCTTAAAGAAGACCCGGTTTATGAGGAAAAGAGACGACTGCTGGAAGCATCGGGGATCGCACTTTTCCGGTTTCATGATTACTTGCATCGCTATCAGCCGGATGGTGTCATGGCGGGTCTGATTCAGGCATTCGATTGGATACCGTACGTACGTGAGCATCACGCAGTATCCTCCATTCTGGAAATTCCCACGGATACGGTAAGTGGAATCGCGGAACATGTGAAGAACCGGCTCGGAATTACTTATGTAAGAGTACAAGGTGATCTTGGGATGAAGTGTTCGAAGATCGGCTTGCTCGCGGGTTATCGGGGTGGAGCTCAAAATGTGCTCCCGCTATTTGAAAGAGAGCAGCTGGATCTTATTGTATACGGGGAAGGTCCGGAATGGGAAACGCCTGAGTACGTAAGGGATGCTGTCTATCAAGGAAGACACAAGGCTTTGATCGTCCTTGGCCATGCGGAGAGTGAAGAGCCGGGTATGGAGCTTCTAGCCGATAAGCTTAAAAACATGTACCCAGAGATTCCTGTTCACTTCATCAAAGAACGTCCGATTTTTCAAGTAGTTTAAGCTGGGTAGTCTTTAGAGTAAAATACCATGAATGAGCAGGTGCCGCGGCAGCTGTTCTTTTTTAACTAAAGAGAGTTTAAGGAAATAACATCCCTATACACTTGGAGCGGAAAAATCCCGCAATCCTGATGCTGAAAATGTTAGTATGAAAGAAAGTTGATATGTTGCTGGACAAGGACCCTTTGATCCAGAAACTGGTTATTTAGTTGGGACAAGAACTATTGCTCATTCGGATATGGGGTTCATGGTTCAAATTGAGGACGTAGAGCTAAAAAAGGAGTTGATTCCAATTGCCTGCTTATAATTCCGCATGTGATGTAAATAATCCTCAAAAGGGGCACCGTCTGGCCGATATTCCCGCACACGATCCTTTCGTTTTATCCGACAGCCGAACGGGTGTTTATTATTTGTATACCGGAGGGGCACCTCGGTTACACGGAATGGAACGTTACGGGGTCATCATTTACAAAAGCAACAATTTATCCGAGTGGGAGGGACCCTATGTTGTATTTACCGTCCCTGACGGCGTGTGGGCCCATCCGCAGCATGGAGCTTGGGCGCCTGAAGTTCACGAATATAATGGGCTCTTCTACCTGTTCGTCACGTTGCACAATAATGACAGACGTCTTGGTGGGGAACCTGTAAATGGCTATTCCAAGCATTGGAGGGGTACCGTCATATCCGTTAGCGAGTCGCCGGAAGGTCCGTTCCGTTTGTTGAAAGATGATACACATGTTCTACCGGAATCATTGATGACACTAGACGGAACATTATATGTGGATGAAGACGGATTCCCGTGGATGGTTTATTGTCATGAATGGATTCAGACGATTGACGGTACGATCGCAGCCATTCGATTAAAGGATGATTTATCCGAAGCTGTCGGAGATCCGATTCGTTTGTTCAACGCTTCAGAAGCACCTTGGAAAAACGAAGATGTACTGCCTCACGGCAACATTCGAGTTTACATAACGGACGGATGCCAATTATATCGTACTTCTGGCGGTCGTCTAATCATGCTATGGTCGAGCTATCAGTCGGGCAGTTATGTGCAGACAATCGCGCGGTCAAAAACAGGCAAACTGGAAGGCCCTTGGGAACAACTCCCCCCTTTAGTGAAAGAAGACAGTGGTCACGGGATGCTGTTCCGAACATTCGACGGAACCTGGATGTTAATCCTCCATCAGCCGTTCAAAATGCCTGAATCGAGGTGCAAGCTGTACGAAATGGAAGACACAGGTGATAGCTTCCGAATTGTGAACGCGCGGGAAGATTTGCATGGTGCATAGATGTAGAACAACGCAGGTCGAAGTTTAGCAAAGGTTACACCATGCACGAAACCAAGTGATTTCACGCCATTAGGGTTTTCCAATAACTCTTCTTCACCGCACTTCTTGTCGATACCTTATAACTATCATATAATAGATAATAAATATTTTATCTAAAGGGTTGTAATTGTTCCAGAAAAGGTGTGACAAGGTCGCCCCCTGTCTTGCAGTAGCGCATAATCAGGAGCGCCTACAGCTTTTCTGCAAATTTTAGGATATAAGGATGGTAAAAATGAGCAACAGAGAAACTAAAACAGATGTCATCTTAATTGGTGCCGGAATCATGAGTGCGACGTTAGGGACAATTCTGAAAGAATTAGTACCGGAATGGGAAATTACAGTGTATGAGAAGCTTGAAAATGCAGGAGAGGAAAGTTCGAACGAATGGAATAATGCAGGAACAGGGCATGCGGCTCTGTGTGAGCTTAACTACACTGTCGAAAAACAAGACGGATCTGTAGATATTAGCAATGCTATCAAAATTAATGAGCAGTTTCAGCTTTCCATGCAGTTTTGGTCTTATCTTGTTAACAACAAGCTGATAAGTAATCCGCAAGACTTTATCATGCCATTGCCTCATATGAGTATGGTACAAGGGGAACAAAACGTTAGGTTTTTAAAGAAACGTTTTGAAGCCATGTCCAAAAATCCTCTGTTTCAAGGGATGGAATTTTCCGATGACCCTGCTAAACTAATGGAATGGATTCCGCTTATCATACAAGATCGTCCATCGAGTGAGTCTATCGCGGCAACAAAAATTGACTCCGGCACGGATGTCAACTTTGGTGCTTTAACGCGCATTTTGTTTGACCACTTAAAGAACAAAAACGTCGATATCAAATACAGACATTGCGTTGAGAATATGAAACGTTCTTTCGACGGCTCATGGGAATTAAAAATCCGAAATGACCGCGGTGGCATTGAACGCCATAATGCAAAATTTGTCTTTATCGGTGGCGGTGGTGGAAGCCTTCATTTATTGCAAAAATCCGGTATTCCTGAAGGAAAACATATTGGAGGTTTCCCAGTAAGCGGAATTTTTATGGTGTGTAAAAATCCGGATGTTGTAGCGCAGCATCATGCAAAAGTATACGGTAAAGCTAAAGTTGGAGCTCCTCCAATGTCTGTTCCGCATCTTGACACTAGATTTATCGATAATAAAAAATCGTTGCTATTTGGACCGTTTGCCGGATTCTCACCAAAATTTTTAAAAACCGGTTCCATGTTTGATTTGGTCACTTCCGTAAAACCGGATAATCTCGTAACGATGTTATCGGCAGGTGCAAAAAACATGTCACTGACCAAATACCTGATCGAGCAAGTTATGTTATCCAAAGAAAAGCGCATGGAAGAGTTACGCGAGTTTATCCCGACCGCCAAAAGCGAGGACTGGGATTTAGAAGTAGCAGGCCAACGTGTGCAAGTAATCAAAGATACTGAAGCTGGCGGCAAAGGCACTCTTCAATTTGGTACGGAAGTCATTAGTGCCGCTGATGGATCGATTGCAGCATTACTTGGTGCTTCTCCAGGTGCTTCTACTGCTGTTCACGTTATGCTTGAGGTCATTAAAAAATGCTTCCCGGAACATGTGAAAGAGTGGGAACCGAAAATTAAAGAAATGATTCCATCTTATGGCATGTCACTCATGAAAAATCCAGAGCTTCTTCACGAAATTCATACTTCAACAGCTGAGACGCTTGGACTAAACAAAAAACAGCTTGTTAGTAGTTAAATATTGGGTATTCTAGGATTGAATTTGGACTAGCCCAGGTCAAAAAAGCGCGATGTCATTTTAGCATCGCGCTTTTTTGGCAGCTTGCTCGTCTTCTTTTCATTTAAAAGATGAAACGGCACTCTTTCTTATCTCACGTCAGTCAAGCAAGAGGAATTGCTGGATCAATTGCTTTGTTTTCGAGATCGTATCCCAGGGATATTAGATACGCGTGCAGGCATCAACGTAACGGAAGAAACGGAAAATATGAAGGGCTTTACGCTCGGATTACGAGTTACGTTCGTAGATCTTACATCAGGAATTTGTTAAATCGAGTTCAAAGGGTGAACAAACGTACAACCCTAGAATTGAACATTTGATTCGCATCTCAGTAGGCCTTGAAGATACAGTTGATTTAATGGAAGATTTGCGATCTGCTCTGGAAGGGGCATAGAGGGATATTAAGCTTGTTCTATGCTGTAAACCGTTGGAATGCTATTATAGTTATATCCGCTTCGTTGAATTGTTTAGGAGGAATCATCCAATGGATAAGCAAACTATTCAGGATTACGCGCCTTATCTTTTCTTTGATAAAAATGAGCCCTTTTTCCCGGTTCGGGTCGGGGTAACGGTTTTCGAACAAGCGGGGGTCTCCCCTTCGTTTCGAAGATCGTTTTCATTCCAAGACCAACGTTTAAAGAAGATTATTGAATACGCAATTTATTGGGATTATGATATTCAGCATTTGTATGAATTGGAGCATGTATGGGTGTTCATAGACCATGATGGAAATGTCATCGATTGTGAAGCGAGCTTTCACGGTAAGTATTTGAAGGGGCTGCTGAAGGACCGTAGCAATTTGCTCGACGGGACGCATGTGCGGCTGTTTTCGCAGCCTGGGAAGCATGCGTTTTGTCCAGTTGCAGAGTTTTTGGAGCTCGTTCCACACTTTATGACTGCTGTGAATGAAGATGCTGGTATTGATGGTTTGACCGTTCCGTATTTTCTGGAAGGAACGCTAACGACGAATGAGGAAACGAACAAGCTGGTTGAAACCTATTTGAAGTCTTGTGCGTTTACACCCGCCTTGGTATACAAGGAATACCGTTTGGACGAAGAACTTTTTGTGCCTTGGTCTCAGCTGCTGAAGGAGATTCCCGAGCGGATTCAGAACAAAATTGCAGATCTTACGGTAGTGTATGGGCAAAAGTCATGATTTTCATCGAGAGACCAACAGCTATGTGTTTTCGTTTCGCTTTTCAGATGACCAGAACATTATTTCATTAAAAGTCGCTAAATAGCGGCTTTTCTTTGTTATAGGGTAACGTTCCGAACCGCCATGAAAGCGTCATTCTTTATTTGTTTACAGGTCCCAAATCTGTTTTACATTAGCCCTTATTTTCATACTGTAAAGTGATGGATAAACGTAGTGCCTAATAAAATGAGGAGATTGAGCTAAATAAATAGCCGAGATTCCGATGAAGGAGCTCGGCTTTATTAAGTCGGTTCTAATTACAGATCCTTTCTAACAATGTTCCCAGTTGTTCTGCCAAAACATGATGGGGGAAAGGCTTCTCATTGGTGAACCAATATTCCACTACCCCTACGTAGGCCGATGCAACAAACCTAACGATAACATCTTCATTTAATCCCTCGTTTTTTCCTGTGGTTACATCCACCTCATCCTTAAATTCTTCGAGAAGAAAGTCAAGGAACCGATTACGAAAATATGGCGCTCCTTTACTCGTTAACATCATCGAAAAAAATGTGTAATTCTGATCAAAATATTCGGTCCAAATCAGTGACCCACTAATAAAATCCAAATCTGCTGCCGCTTTACACATTTCGCGAAGTTCATTGATGTGTGTTTCTATAAGCTTATCCAACAAATCATACTTATCTAAATAGTGAAGGTAAATAGTTCCTCGGCTCACATTTGCCCTGTCGGAAAGATCTTGTAAGGTAATGTCATCAAAATTTTTTTCAGACATTAGCTCAATAACGGCTTTCATTAATGCGTCTTGTGTTTTGAGAATTCTTCTATCGACTTTAGGCATTGATATCACCATATTCTTTCGTTTAATATCTGTATCTATTAATAATTATACACAAGTGTTCATTAATAATACAAGGTATATTATTGATTGAAAGTTTAATAGTTACCCACAAATCTCGTTGTTTCGGCCCATCGTAGGGAAGTATTTGATACATATAAAAACTGTACGGAAATCTTTTCAAAATCTGATGCAGTTTAGTATTGACTTGGAGTTAACTCCAGACTGTAAACTCTACTATATAAGAGAGCGTGTTTGTGGCACTCGAAAACTTTATCCTCTTGTCGCAGGAGACGTATGTTCAGAAAAACCGGAAGTTGGCGAAGGTGCTTGGTACTCTGACGAGCAAATGACCTGGTTCCGCATTAAGATGGCTGAAAGCAAAGACGACAATCCGGTGTTTGTCATGATCCACCAAATGTTCAATTTCTAAATACGGCTTGATGAAGCACTTGTCATAGCGGCATAAATGTGCCGCATCAGTTAAGGGGGTGAAAGATAATAAAACATTTAAATTGATTTGTTTATTATTGAACAAATCGTATTCATTTGACAATTGCAAGCATCATATATCCATGTATAATAATATACAAATGAACATTAATGTATTATTGTTCAATATAGTAAGGCGGCTGAATTTAGCGGCGGCCTCAATTTTCCAGGAGCGAAAGAGTAGATAAAAATCATGTGTAAAACTCATGTTCTAAGTGTCCCCGTTGCAAAAGCGCCATTTGAAAAAACTACTATTGAGCGTAGAGAATTACGACAGGACGACGTCTTAATCGATATTAAGTTTTGTGGAATTTGCCACTCTGACATTCACAATGCTTACGGTGAATGGGGAGGCGGAATGTACCCAATGGTTCCCGGTCACGAGATGGCCGGAGTCGTAACAGCAGTTGGATCAGAGGTTACGAAATTTGCCGTTGGCGATCACGTTGGTGTTGGATGCTTTGTTGACTCCTGCGGACAATGCGAATACTGCCTCAGCGGCGAGGAGCAATTTTGTACGAAAGGCGTTATCAACTCATATAACTCATTAGATTACGATGGCAATCCAACATATGGTGGATATAGCCAGAAAATCGTTGTAAAGGAAGATTTCGTTGTCCGTATTCCAGACGCTCTGGATTTGGATGTTGCAAGCCCACTATTGTGTGCAGGTATCACCACGTATTCTCCTTTGAAAAAATGGAACGCTGGCCCAGGTAAGAAAGTTGCCATTGTGGGAATGGGAGGTCTTGGCCACCTAGCGGTCCAATATGCGCATGCCATGGGTGCTGAAGTAACGGTCTTGAGTCAGTCATTAAATAAGAAAGACGAAGCCTTGAGTTTTGGCGCAGATCATTACTTTGCAACCAGTGATGCCGCTACATTTACCGAGTTGGCTGGTCGTTTTGACCTTATCTTAAACACAGTGTCTGCAAATCTCGATGTGAATGCGTATCTATCCATGCTTCGTGTAGATGGAGCGCTAGTAAATGTTGGTGCACCGAGCCAGCCAGATAACTACCATGTATTTTCATTAATCATGCAGCGTCGCAGCATTGCAGGTTCACTCGTTGGCGGAATCCGGGAAACGCAAGAGATGCTCGATTTCTCCGCTCAGCACGGCATTGCCCCTAAAATTGAGGTGATCAGTGCTGATCAAGTAGATGAAGCGTTTGAGCGTGTTCTCCGTAGAGATGTGCGTTATCGATTCGTAATTGACATGTCTACCTTGTAATCTGTACTGATGAAAAATGGGTTGGCCAATTTCAATTGGTTAACCCAATTTCATTTACTGATCAACTTGTATGGTTTTCATGTGCAGTTTCCATCATCATTATGCTCATGATTTATTTGATAAAACCGTCGCTGTACTTATTTACGGATTCCACTTTGGAACTGCAGGTGTCTGCTATACCGACCTTAATAACACGCATCGCGGCGGCAGTCATTATTATCACATTGGCTTTAAACAAAAAGCAATCCATCTATATCTTAGGAATTGGAATTCCATATGGTTTGGAAAATGGCTTGTTTTCTCTGGGAAGAATTATTGTACTGAGACTTGTTGCTACTTTTGGTACAGCAGCAATTGCAGCAAACGCGGTGTCAGGCACCATTGTTATGTTTGAAGTGCTGCCGGGTATGGCAATTGGTCTTGGTTTAACTGTCGTTATATTAAGATGTGTGGGCGCATGAGATTATGAACAAGCTAACTATTATACGAGGAGAATAAACATGGATAAATCAACTCATATGAATGAAAGTGTAATCTTTCCGAAAGGTGAAAGAATTACGAATAACTATTTCATAGGGGCAGCATGGCTTGAAATGCTGGTTTCTAATGACAGCACTTTTAATTGCCCGATAGGAAATGTAACATTTGAACCAAGCGCAAGAAACAATTGGCATAAGCATCCAGGTGGCCAGATTCTGCTTGTTACCGGGGGCAAAGGATATTATCAGGAAGAAGGCAAACCGGTACAGGAGCTTCATGAAGGGGATGTTGTAAAGATCCTTCCGGATGTGAAACATTGGCATGGTGCTACACCGGGTAGTTGGTTTACACATATCGCGATAAGTACGAATGTCCATAACGGCGATACGGAATGGTTGGAACCCGTAACAGATGAAGAATATAACAATTTGAAATAACAGGCAGGATTCCAACAAATTAATCAGTAATAACCGCAAATTAAGAATATCTGTTTAGGAGAAAAAGCTGGATGACCGAGTTACTTGTCATTCAGCTTTTTCCTCTTTGTTTATTAAAGTCGAGTAAAAACATAGCACTTGCTGCAAGCGAGAAGATTCGAATAATTTAGTTGTATACGATAGTACAGAGGAGTTGATCGGTTGGACGAAGAATAGAGTTAAAATTCAGGAAATAAGGGACTTGCTTCTGAACCCGTTCGCTTTTTTTCATTTACGGAAAGGAATGAGGATGTGAAGAGAATAAGCATTCGGTTTCGATTACTCATTTTGATGATCTGCCTGACGACGTTGCCGGTTATTACCGTGACGTGGGTCGCTACGAACAACACACGAAATTCGGTGGAAAAAGAGATTATCAACGCCAATACATCCCGTATGATGTGGGCGGACCAGTATTTGTACGAACTGTTACAAACAATCGATATTATGTTTTATACGTTACAGATTGATCAGCAACTGCTCGCTAGTTTTAATGATATGGAAAGTCTGGACATAGGCGTGCAATATAAGACACAAAATTATATTAAGAATACGTTGACTACCTCTTTCCATGCCAATTCCCGAAAAGTGGACGACCTGACCCTGTATATCCATACAGATCAGAAAGCTTTTTCTGTGAATTATGCAAATAGTGGGACGGTATCCTTTCTTAATATCGAGAAAGGTCCCTGGAGCCGGATGCAGCGTACCCCGGTCAATATGTATTTCAAGCAATCAGACAATGGTGGTATTTATGCTTATCACAGTATTAACCGATTCGAAGATCGCAAGCTGCTTGGAGGGCTGGCCGTTCGGATCAACGGGGATGTATGGGAGGAAGTGACCCATATCTTAAAGTCGGAGTCGGAAAGCTCCGTGTTTCTAATGAATGATGAAGGTGAACTATTGTCTGGTTCTACCTCCACAGTCGATTCGGACGAAATGCAAGATCAGCTTCGCCACCTCGATGTACAGCATTCAGATTTAAAATTTGAGAAAACGAATAAGTACTTTTTCTTTAAGAAGCGTGTGGGGGACGGTCAATTGATGGTGGTTAAGGCTATACCGCTGGAAATGGTTACTCTAAGTGCCCGTGCGACGATCAAGGCAGGGATATTAACTGGAAGCTTGTTCGCAGTGGTTTCGGTACTTCTTTCTATTCTCATGTCCCTTCGAATCACGAAGCCGATTATTAGTCTTGCGAGGACAATGAGAATGACACAGATTCATAATTTTGAGATGAGGTCTGTCGAAAACAAAGATGAAATCGGGCTATTGGAGCATGGGTACAATTCGATGATGCAGCGTATTAAGGAATTAATTGAGTTTGAGTATCAGCAAGAAATTGAAGTGAAAAACGCACAACTCATTGCCTTGCAGGCTCAAATTAATCCGCATTTTCTTCATAATACACTTCAGGTCATTGGCGGAATGGCGCTTACGAAAAACGCTCCAGAGATATATCGGATTACTCAGGTCATCGGCGAATTGCTTCGCTATTCAATTAGTGTAGATGGAGATATGGTTTCCATGGAAAATGAAATAAAACACATGCAAAACTATTTATTCATTCAAGAGCAGCGTTTCATCGGCCGTTGTACAGTTTTGGTTTCCGTAGATAAAAGAACGCTGGATGCAAGACTTCCTAAATTTACGTTTCAACCAATTGTGGAAAACGCCTTCGAGCATGGACTGCAACGTAAGGAAGGAGCCTGGAAAGTAGAAGTACGTGTAATGCGAATTGGGAACCGAATTGGTGTGATGTTAAAAGATGAAGGCGTCGGTATGTCGGAAGAGCAATTGCGACATCTTCGGGATGATCTTAAGATGGGGTTATGGACGAAGGAGATTAGGAACGAATCGCAGGAATCGAGAAAAAGAAGGGGAATTGGCATGAGAAACGTCAATGCCCGACTAAAGCTTCAATTCGGAAGGAAGTATGGCATCAAGATATTTAGCGAAAAAGGAGTCGGGACGCTTATCGTCATGACGATACCTGTAACGGGATAAGGGGGTAGATGACATGTATAACATTTTAATCGTGGATGATGAACCCTGGGCGCGTGAAGTCGTCAAGGCGCTTGGGGAATGGGAAAAGCTGGAGATTAACGTGATTGGAGAGGCGGAGGATGGGACTAGGGCGCTAAAGTTGATCGAAGAGCTCAAGCCTCATATTGTAGTAACGGATATGCGAATGCCAGGATTGGAGGGTGTCGAACTTCTGAAGGAACTGAACGAGCGGTTTCCGACTCTCAAGATTATTGTTATGAGCGGCTATGATGATTTCATCTATTTAAGACAAGCCATTCGCTCCCGTGCGATCGAATATTTGCTTAAACCGATCGATCCGAATGATTTGAATGCTGCCTTGGCACAGTGTGTTCTTGAACTAAAGCAAGCACGATCAGTGGAGAATACACCGCTAGTATTTATGGAAAGTGGTGTTTTGGATACGTATCTGGCCTACCGACGACAAATCTACGGAGCTTTAATTGATCTAAATTTGGGGGTCGCCATACAGTTCTTGGAGAAGTTGAAAGTTTTTTTGGAGACTAGTCTTCCCGAAGTACAGGACAATAGCATGCTGAATAAAATCAGTCATGATTTTATTCTTATGCTGGAGGAATTTATGACTGAAAACGAAGTAGGGATCCATGATGTATGGAGCAATGGCCTCCCAGAGAAGACTGTATCTGTTCATTGGAATTCCCTGTCAGATGTCATCATGGACATTGGACAATTGTTTAAGGAAGCCATTGAAGCTATCATAGTGTATCGCAAAAATAGGAACCGCCTTGACCTAACCGAGGTGCAAAACTATGTTGATCGTCACTTCCAAGACGTTATTTCGCTTGAATCGATCGCTCAGCATTTTTTTGTCAGTAAAGAGCACCTTAGCCGTGCTTTTAAAAGCTTTATCAGTGAAAATGTCTCCGATTATATTGTTCGCAAACGTATGGAGAAAGCCCGTGAGCTTATTCTGGAGCAAGGTTTTTCCATCAAACATGCGGCAACCATGACAGGCTTCGAGAATCTTGCTTATTTCTACAAAGTGTTCAAAAAGCACTTCGGTTACACACCCGGAGAATTACGGAAAGAGGATTAAGCATATCAATATATTGCAATAAAAGATGCTAATATATTGGAATGATGCGGGTAGCAATTGCCTCTATACTAGAAATGTACTTAACTAACTAGGGGGTAATGAAAAATGAAGAAAGCGCTTAAATTAAGCATTGTACTCGCTTCTGTTCTGACAGTTGCAGCAGGGTGCGGCTCCACTTCTACTCCTGCTGCAAGCAGCAGCGCAAAGCTCACGGAAACACCGAAGGCAGAACAGCCAGCACAAAAAGTGGAGCTGAAAGTCTTTATGAGCTTCCCACGATTTAAGGATCAGTTCGATAAATATTTCACACAGTTTAAAGCAAAGGAAAAAGCAACGAAAAACATTGATGTTGATATTAAACTGGAAATGCCAAATCCCGATCAAGCTAAGCAAATTCTGCAAACTCGCCTAGCATCCAATGATGCACCAGACCTGTTTACGCTGCATGCGATTGCTGACGTACCAACTTACTACAAAGCAGGTTACCTGTCCGATCTGTCGAGTCAGCCGTTTGTTGGCAATTTGTATGATGGTGTAAAGAAGACGGTTACTTACGATGGTAAAGTTGTAGCTCTTCCGCTCGAGAGCTTGGAATGGGGCTATCTGTATAATAAAAAAATATTCAACGACATGGGGCTGAAACCACCGCAAACATTGGATGAAATGAAAGCGGTTGTTGAAAAATTGAAAGCAGGCAAAGTAGCTCCATTTGAGTTGTCCTTCCAGGAATCTTGGATCCCTCAGCTTATGACAGCGCTGTCTCTTGGAGGTATTGTAAACTCTGAGCACCCGGACTGGATTGAGAAAATGAATAAAGGTGCAGGCTCTTATAAAGATGTGGCAGATATCTTCAATATTATCGACATCATTATGCAGAACGGTACTGCGAAACCGTTTGAAATCGGCGGCGCAGCAGGCTCCACGGATTTTGCGAACGGCAAAGCAGCTATGTGGGTACAAGGTCCATGGCAGTCGGAAGCGATCTTAAAGGTCAATCCAAACTTTGAACTTGGCGTTGCACCACTACCGGTAAGCAATAATCCAAAAGGAACGATGATCAATCTCTCCACCTCAACATCTCTTGCTGTTTCACCTACTAGTAAGAATAAAGAAGTGGCGCTAGATTTGCTGAACTACATTCTGGATGAGAAGGATTCCTCCGCACTGTTTGAACAATTGAAATTCAACCCCGTATCGAAAGTACATCAGTATAAATCCTTTCCTTGGGTCGATGAAGCTACTACGTACGTTTCCCAAGGTAAATCCTATCAAGATTTACCGCTGCCTCAAGCAGTAACAGATGAGCAAGCCAAATTGCTTCAAAGTTATTATGCAAAAAGCGTGACGAAAGAAGAATTCATTAATCAGCTCGACAAAACGTGGGCGAATGCAAACAAGACTAACAAATAAAGGATGGCTAACGGTTGAGCGGGAGTGGTAAATGATGGTGTTAACGAAAAAACAAAAACAAACGGCCATACTGTTGGCCTTCGTATTACCTGCACTTCTAATCTACTCCGCATTTGTACTCGCCCCCGCTTTCGGGGGCTTTGGGTACAGCTTGACGGATTGGAATGGACTTAATCCTACGTACAAAATGGTTGGGATCTCTAATTATATTGAGGCGTTGACGGATGACCCTAATTTTCTAAAGTCGCTTTGGTTTACGCTGAAATTTGTTGTGGTTATGGTTGTCCTACAAAATGCATTTGCCATGCTGCTGGCGGTTTTTATTGAATCGATGGGTCGCAGCAAAGCTTGGTTCCGAACGATCTTCTTTATGCCCAATATGATCAGTCTGATCATCGGCGGGTTTATGTGGTTGTTCATTTTCACGAAAGTGTTACCTTATATTGCCGAACATACAGTATTTAGCTTTCTTGATCGTTCATGGATCGGTGATCCAACATACTCTTTTTATTCCATTCTAATCCTCTCTCTTTGGGGCGGGGTCGGATACCTCATGGTTATTTTTATTGCGGCGCTTCAAGGTGTGCCAGCACATCTGAAAGAAGCGGCATCAATCGATGGTGCGAATCCGGTTCAAGTTTTCAGAAATGTCACTTTGCCAATGATTTATCCGGCACTCACGATAGGTATTTTCCTTACGCTAAACTCATCATTTAAGGTATTTGATGCCGTATTTGCGCTGACTGGCGGGGGACCCGGCCGGGCCACTCAGGTCATCGCACTCAATATTTACGAAGAAGCTTTTAAATTGAATACGCGATACGGCTACGCCAGCGCAAAAGCGATGATCTTGTTCTCTATCGTATTTGTGATCACCCTCGTTCAATTGCTGATTATGAAGAAAAGAGAGGTAGAGGCATGAAGATCACTCATGAAAGGTTAGGCCCCCGAATAGGCTCTGCCTTTATCTTTCTTTTCCTACTTGCTGCTGCGGTTTTTACGCTGTTCCCCATATATATGGGCTTGTTAAATTCACTAAAGACGGAAGGTGCCATGATGAACAATATGTTGGCCATTCCGGATCGATTTGAATTCAGCAACTTTATAGATGCTTACCGAAAAGTCAACTTTATGCGCAGTTTATGGAATACATCAGCAGTTGCAATCGTTGGATTGTCAGGCATCATCGTATGTGCTTCGATGGCTGGTTACAAATTGTCTCGAACTTCGGGCAAGTTAAGTGGCTTTTTATTCGGCTTGTTCGCCATATCGATCTTGATCCCGTTCAATTCTATCGTCATTACGCTAACTAAAATTGCCAAGGTTTTAAACTTACAGGGATCTTTAGTTGGGCTAGGCTTGATTTATATCGGATTGGGCGTGGCCTTTGCAATCTTTCTCTATCACGGATTCGTGAAATCGATTCCACGGGATTTGGATGAAGCAGCTGTGATCGATGGATGCGGCGAATTTAAATTGTTTTTCGTCGTCATTTTTCCGCTCCTGCTCCCTATAACGGCTACAATTGCGATTCTCAATTTGTTATGGATGTGGAATGATTTTCTGTTGCCGCTGCTCATAATGACCGATTCTGACAAATATACATTGCTGTTATCCATCAATATGCTATTCGGCCAGTATGGAAACAATGATTGGTCAGCCATTCTAGCCGCCTTGGTTTTGACCATGCTGCCGGTAATTGTCTTTTATTTGCTTCTGCAAAAATACATTCTCAAGGGTATCGCTGACGGTGCGATAAAAGGGTAATGCAATAACGAACGTAGAAATCCGAAAAATCAATTGGAGGAGGGATAACCATTTTAGCACGAGACAATGACAATGACAATGAGGTAAACGGATTCTTGAAGGCCGATGGCAAGAAACTAGTGAATGGACAAGGACGTGAGATTTTGCTGCGAGGCGTCGGGTTCGGTAGCTGGATGCTTCCAGAAGGCTACATGTGGCGTTTTCCAAATGAGGGTGATCGTCCTCGGCGTATTGAACAAATGATTAAAGAGCTGATCGGTGAGGAAAACTCCAAACAGTTTTGGGAAATCTACTATGAACGTTATATTTCGGAAGCAGATATCCGTAAAATCGCCGCTGAGGGATTTAATTCTGTCCGTGTTCCAATCAGTGCCAGATTTCTGTTGGAAGAAGGCGAGCCGACTCGCTGTAAGGAAAGCAGTCTGAAATTGATTGATCGGGTCATCGAATGGTGTAGAACTTATCGCCTTTATGTGATTCTGGATCTGCATGGGGCACCTGGCGGGCAAACAGGAACGAATATTGACGATTCGGAGCATGATAAGCCGGAATTGTTCACGGATGAACGGAATAAACGTCTTACGGTGGAGTTGTGGAAAATGTTGGCGCTTCGCTATAAGGACGAGTGGATTGTCGCAGGTTACGACCTGCTGAACGAACCGCTGCCTGAATGGTTCTCCGCTTACAACAACGAAGTGATGCCGCTTTACCGTGAGATTGTGAATGTAATCCGGGAAGTAGACGATCATCATATGATTATCTTGGAAGGGGTTCATTGGGCGACGGATTGGTCGATTTTCGATGATAGAATCGACAATAACTTGATGCTGCAATTCCATAAATATTGGAATAACCCCGATACGGAGAGCATCCAGATTTACTTGGACAAGAGACAAGAATGGAATGTGCCGATCTTTATGGGGGAAGGGGGCGAGAATAACAAAGATTGGTATGCGGGTGCTTTTCGTTTGTTCGAAGACCACGACATCTCGTGGAATTTTTGGACTTGGAAAAAGATGGACACAGACAATTCGCCCTGCTCGGTCAACATGCCGGCAGAGTGGCAGCTGTTGGTCGAATACCTGGAGGGTGGGGTTAGACCAGACGCAGCAACGGCTCAAGGTATATTGTGGGAATATTTGTACAATATCCATTATTATAATTGCATCTACCATGAAGATGTCGTTCATTCTCTTCTTCGGAAGCCTCCTGTTCGCATTCCGGCTATTTTCTATGGGTATAGAGGGGAAGGAGAAAGCTTTGGTATCGCGAAACGTACGGATCGAAACATCGGATTTCGTATCAACGATGGCACAGATATCCGTTTTATTGAAGAAGGATCAAGAAGGGTTGCGAACTTTCAACATGGACGAGGAGAGAATTGGCAGACGGATGAGCGGATGTGTATCCAATTAGCGGCTGGAGACTGGTTAGCTTATGAAGTTACAGTCGCATCATCACCCGAAACGTCGCTGTATTGTATTGAATTGCACTTATTCGCATTGAATGAAAGTGGACGGATTGCAGTTTCGGTAGATGGCACTGAAGTCGGGTTCACTGAGGTTAGTGGAAACTACTGGACGATCGCAAGTTTGAAAGAGACATTCCCGCTTGGTTCGGGAATTCACCGAATTGTTCTTAAGGCGGAGGAAAATCCGATCCGTGTGGAATGGCTAGAAGTAAAGCCTTACGGCAACATCTGAGGAAAATAATAGTAACTGATGGTTGGACAATGTATATGAAGCAGGATGTCCAACCATCCAAATAAGTTATTAGTGTTGTAAATGATATCTGATGCGTACAAGCGGTACGTCGGTAAAACCTCTGTAATTCTGAAAAGTAAAACAATTGATATTTCAAACAAATGTTTGCGTGAAAGGTGGTGGTCAGCTAGAGTATGAAAGCGATTACAATTCGTGGGAAGAGGAAGTAAATTTAAAAGCTGGCTATATCTGGAGTAACTGTTATCTCCAACTGTACAACAATAGAAAACTCAACTTTAGCCATTATTTAGAAGGAGGAAATTATGAATAAGAAGAAGTTTTTCTCAATGATTCTTGCAATTGCTCTTGTGATGGAATTCCTACTTATATTACCTAAGTCGCAGGTCGCTAATGCAACCTTGGGCACAACGGATTTCTTGAAAACAGATGGGAAATTCATTAAGAATAATTCTGGCACAGGTAATATCGTGAATCTTCGCGGAACGAACCTTGGCGGATGGCTGGCGCAAGAGGATTGGATGTCGCCGCTCGGAGAATTTGCAGCAGATCGAACCAGTTGGAGCGCAACAGCATCTGTGAACAGTGCTAGTGCAGGAAGTGCTGTCGACGGAGATAATACTACCCGTTGGAATACAGGCGCTAATCAAACGAATGGTCAATGGTGGCAAGTCAACATGGGCAAGCCAACGTTCTTCAATCGAATTTACATCAATGCGGCCGGATTTACCGGGGACGATCCGGTTGGCTATCAAATTCAGGTATCAAGTGATGGAAGCACATGGAAAGACGTAGCCACAGGCTCAGGTACGGCGCAGAATGTAATTGTTCGGTTCACTCCTCAGGTTGCACAGTACATCAAGGTTGTGCAAACCGGAAGCAGCTCATCTCATTGGTGGTCCCTTGCGGAGTTCAACGTTTTCTCGGATCCGGTACTGAATAACAGCAGTTTTTCCGCAACGGCATCGTCGACTGGAAGCGGATACTCGACATCCAATGCGTTGGACGGTAACGTCAATACGCGTTGGACTAGCGGAGCAGCTCAGTCCGGCGGACAATACTTCACCCTCAACCTAGGGAAAAATACAGAAGTCAGTAAAATTCTGTTCGATGCGGGTCCAACATCAACGGGCGACTATCCAAACGCATATGAAGTGTATGGATCGACGGACGGAACTACTTGGACCAAATATGCAAGCGGTTACGGTACAGGACGGATCACCTATTCGGAATTTTGGTGGTCTTCCTGGATGCAGTACATCAAAATTGTGCAAACCGGAAGCAGTGCGAATTGGTGGTCCATCGCCGATATGGCGATCTACTCAGGCAACGCATTAGAACGGACCGGCTGGAATATTTCCGCATCCTCAAGCGCATCGGGCACTTCGCCCAGCAATGTGAAGGATGGCGATCTAGGCACAGTGTGGAGTACTGGCGCCAATCAAACCAATGGACAATGGTTCCAGGTAGATATGGGAGCTAATCTTACCTTTAATCAGGTAGTGCTCGATACACCTAAGAATACTTCATACGAAAATGATTACCCACAAGGATATACGGTGCAGGTATCCTCTGATGGAACGACTTGGACGCAGGTTGCCAGCGGGCAAGGCAGAAGGAAAGTAACCGGAATCAACTTCGCGGCCGTGAGCGCACGTTACATCAAGATTACGCAGACCGGAAGCGCCTCCAACTGGTGGTCCATTGGTGAATTGAATGTAAACTTAAACAATGACGAAATGTCCATGAATCTGTCGTTTAACTCACGTTTTGGCGCAACGACGACGGCCAGCTTGGCTTCGACGCATCAAGATACATGGATCACATCGGCTGACCTTGATAATCTCCAAAACATTGGCATCAACATGGTTCGATTGCCGGTTGCCTGGAACGTCTTAGTTAACGAGAACGGCACATGGAAGACAAACGCTTGGACTAAAATTGACTGGCTCGTCAGCCAAGCCTCCGCAAGAAACATCTATGTCCTGTTTGATCTACACACGCTGCCCGGCGGCGATTGCCCTTGGGGAAGCTGCGGTCGTTTCAGTGCGAATCCGAATGAATTCTGGACGAATACGGCGTATCAGGACATGGTGAATGCTATGTGGCAGACGATCGCCACCCATTTCGCAGGTAATGCAGCTATCGCGGGTTACGATCTGATGAATGAACCGTTAATCGATTACGGCGAAGATGCGGACGATACTGCGCAGAAACTTGCTTACTACGAAAGACTGTATAACACAGTTCGCGCGATCGATGCTGATCATACGATTTATGTTGAACAGTTCTTCGATTGGAACGATACGTTTAAATTAAATACGAGCAGCCACAATTGGACGAACGTCGTCTATGAAATGCATCCATATGATATGCCGGGTGGGAAAGACTGGGATGCGCAGAATACAGTAGTTCAAAGTAAACTTGCTGAAGTAGCGGCGCATCAAAACGACTCCACTTGGAATGCTCCAATTCTGTTGGGTGAGTATTCGTTATATCACTATGATGATATTTGGTCCAAATGGATGTCCGGATTGAATGCTCTGCATGCATCCTGGACCAACTGGTCCTATAAGGTAAGAGGCGACATGAATGAAGGGATTGGCGGCTATTGGGGATTGTATAACTCGAACCCGAATCCGATTCCGGTGATCAATAATGACACTTCTTCCACCATTTCGTCCAAATTGAGCCAATTCGGCACAAGTAATTTCCAACCGAACACAAGCTTTATTAATACCGTGAAAAAGTTTGCGCAAGGCCAGTCTTGGATGGCTACCGTGCCTTTAGACCAAATGGGATGGACGGCATCCGCATCGTCAACTGAATCTGGTTCATCTGCATCCAATGCATTGGACTGGATGACCACAACGCGTTGGAGCACAGGGGCTTCCCAGTCTAACGGACAATGGTTCCAAGTCAATATGGGATCGAAGAAGGTATTCGACCAAATTTCATTCGAAACGAAATCAACGGATAAATTTGATTACCCCCGCGGGTATCAGATTCAGGTATCCAATGACGCAACGACGTGGACGACCGTAAGTACCGGCCAAGGTTTTGGCTGGAAACAGGCGATCACGTTCGACCCGCAGTACGCGCAATATGTCAGGGTGCTTCAAACCGGCAGTTCACCTGACTGGTGGTCGATGAGCGAATTCCATGTTTACTCGGAGCAAGCGCTGAGCCGATCTGGTTGGACGGTTTCCGCATCGTCGACGGACACGCTCGGAGATGTAGCAGCAAACGCGATTGACGGAAACACCGGCACCCGATGGAGCAACGGAGCTGCACAAGCCAATGGGCAATGGTATAAAGTCGATATGGGACAAAATCAAACCTTCAACCGTATTTTACTCGATGCAGGATCGTCAACCAGTGATTATCCGCGCGGATTTCAGATCCAAGTGTCTACGGACGGAACGACGTTTACGACTGTCGCAAGCGGTACAGGAAGCAGCCCGACGGTTCTTGTGGAATTCGCGCCACAGGTTGCCCGCTATGTGAAGGTTGTACAGACGGGCACTTCGACAAGCTGGTGGTCTATCCAGGAACTTAACATTTACGGAGAGCTGGAGAAGAGCCGAAGCGGAGCTACAGCAACCGCATCCTCGACGGAATCTGGCGGCTCGACAGGCAATGCACTGGATAACAATGCTATCACCCGTTGGAGCAACGGTGCGGCACAGGCCAACGGACAGTGGTACAAGGTGAATTTGGGCTCGAGCGTATGGTTTAACCATATTGTGATGGATTCAGGCACCAGTACGAACGATTACGCTAGAGAGTATATCATAGAAGTGTCGAACGATAATGCCAATTGGACAGTGATAGCTAACGGCCAGGGAACCGGAGCAGTCGTTACGGCTAACTTCCCGATCACACAAGCCCAGTATATTAGAGTTACACTCAAGGGAAGCTCGACCAGCTGGTGGTCGATCTCCGAGATCAGAGCATACGAGTAAGGCAGAATCACTTAGCATAATGAGCCATCCCTGCAGACACTGGTGTATATTCCCCTGTAGGGGTGGCTCTTCATTTTCAAGCAGAATAAAAAGGAGGAACGTATGAAGAATACTGTCCAAAAGAAGCGTGTAAATCTGATAAAAAAGGCAGTCCCTATTGCGATGATCAGCGCGATGACCATGTCGCTGGGTGTCATGGTGCCGCCCGCTGCTTTCGCAACCGTGCTGCCGTATCAGGATCCGAGCTTGACCGTTACGCAAAGGTTAAATGATTTGCTTCCCCGGATGACGCTTGACGAGAAGATCGGTCAAATGCTGCAAGTAGAAAGAAATACGACGACTACAGATGTAAATACGTATGGGATTGGCTCTGTGCTCAGCGGCGGAGGCTCGACGCCGACGTCGAACACGCCAACGGCATGGGCCGATATGGTAGACAGTTATCAAAGCGCAGCAATGTCGACTCGCCTTGCGATTCCGATTTTGTACGGTGTTGATGCCGTTCATGGTCATAATAACGTCTACGGAGCAACCATTTTTCCGCATAACATTGGACTCGGGGCCACCCGGGATACCGATTTGCTGAAACGGATTGGCGCAACGACCGCAGAGGAAGTAAGAACAACCGGCGTCAATTGGGATTTCTCGCCTTGTGTCTGTGCGCCGCAGGACGACCGTTGGGGCAGGACATTTGAAGGGTTCTCGGAACTTCCCAATGTAGTCAGCGATATGGCAACTGCCTATACACAAGGTCTGCAAGGGCTTACAACAGACAGCACGTTCCTGAAAGGAACGAAAGTTGTAGGCACGATTAAGCACTGGATTGGGGACGGCAATACGACCAACGGCGACGACCAAAAGGATGCCCCGATGACGGATCAGGATCTGCAGCCGTTTATCAAGCCATATCAAGATGCGATTCAGGCTGGAGCAAGATCAGTGATGGTCGATTTGGGGTCAGTAAACGGTGTACCGTCTCATGCCAACTATCACCTGATTACCGAAGTGCTTAAAGATCAACTCGCCTTCTCCGGAATCGTCGTTTCAGATTGGAACGGAACTTCTCGCTTGCAGTCCGATTATAGCTACTCGGATTATTCGTCGTCTATTAAAGCAGGTGTTCATGCAGGTATCGATATGTTCATGGAGCCAGATAGCTGGAAAAGCAATAACTTTATTGGCACTGTGAAAAATCTGGTGAACACGAGCCAAATTGCTCAATCTCGCATTGATGATGCGGTGAGCCGTATTTTACGGGTAAAATTCGAAGCAGGATTATTTGAATCTCCTTATACCGACAGATCGCTCATAGCCAGTGGTTCATTCGGCGGATCTGCTCATCGTGCCACCGCTCGCGAAGCAGTCCGAAAATCGGCGACACTGCTTAAGAACGATAATCATATTCTGCCATTATCGAAATCCTCCAAAGTGTTCGTAGCTGGGACCAAGGCCAATGATATTGGCTATCAATCCGGTGGCTGGACGATCACGTGGCAGGGTTCACCCGGCAACATCACGCCCGGAACGACGATCCTGCAAGGAATTCAAAGCGCAGTAACCAACTCGGCGAATGTCACGTATTCGACGACCGGCACAGGTGCGGCGGGAAATGATGTAGCGATTGTCGTTGTCGGCGAAAGTCCGTATGCCGAGATGAATGGCGACGTGGGGACGAGCCAACCGATCGCTAATTTGAATTTGAGCAGCAGCGATCAAGCCGTGCTTGATCAAGTGAAGAGCTCCGGCGTGCCAACGATCGTTGTTATGCTGTCGGGAAGACCGATGAACATTGCAAGCCGGCTTCCGGATTGGAAGGGATTCGTAGAGGCATGGTTGCCGGGTACGGAAGGCAATGGATTGTCTGACGTATTGTTTGGCGATTACGACTTCACGGGTAAGCTCCCCGTTACATGGCCGTCAACGTTCGATGTCAGTGGCAGCGCATTTAAGCAGAATGCGGGCGACCAGAATTATGCACCTTTGTTCCCATTTGGATACGGTTTGAATACAGCGGCGACACAGACCAAAGAACTTCCCGGAAGGATAGAAGCGGAGAATTTTAACGCTGCAAGCGGCGTTCAAAGTGAAGCAACCACGGATGTGAGCGGTGGATTAAATGTCGGTTGGATTGATACGGGAGACTGGATGGACTATCGGATGAATGTGCCGGCAGCAGGTACATATACAGTCAATCTTCGCGTAGCCAGCCAAACTGGAGCAACCAGTGCGGTTCAATTAATGAACGGCGCCACGACATTGGCGACGCTAAGTGTACCGAATACAGGTGGATGGCAAACGTGGCAGACAATATCGAGCACTGTGACTCTCAGCGCAGGCGTTCAAACATTGCGTGTATCGGCGGCAGCAGGAGGATGGAATTTTAATTTGATCGAATTTGTTCCAACATCTTGGTCTACCTCAGGCAATCAGCTGACCAATGGCGGTTTGGAATCGGGAAGTTCCACGGGCTGGACGACGTGGAATGGGGGAACGTCTGCGCTTAGCGTGGATACAAGCGCTCCGTATAATGGATCTTATAAAATGACGTATTGGGCGGCGAGCAATTATCAGCAATTGGTAAGCCAAACCAAAACGCTGGCGAACGGAACATACCGATTCAGCGCTTGGGCGCGTTCAGGCGGAGGCCAACGTTCCCTGCATCTGTATGCGAAAAACTACGGCGGCAGTGAAAGAACGGCAGAGGTCGTTTCCAATACGACAGGCGCATGGACCAAATACACGATCGATAACATCAAGGTAACGAACGGCCAAATGGAGGTCGGCGTATGGGCGGATGCCTTTGCGAACAACTGGGCTGCTTTCGATAATTTCGAATTGGTGTCGACGAACGAGCTTAGCAACGCGGGCTTTGAAGGAGGGAACACATCCAGCTGGACGGAGTGGCACAGCGGCGCATTGGCGCAATCTGTAGATACGGATAATCCTTATGTTGGCAGCTATAAACTGACGCACTGGGCATCCAGCGCATATCAGCAGTTGTCAGGCCAATTGCTAACGGTGCCTAACGGAACATACAAGTTCAGTGTTTGGGTACGCTCCAGCGGAGGCCAAAACGCATTGAAGCTGTATGCGAAAAATTACGGGGGATCTGAACTGAATACGGTTATCGGTTCCAGTGCAGTTGGGAGCTGGACGAAGTATACCATTAATAGTATTCCAGTTACGAACGGCCAAATCGAAATAGGAGTATGGTCGGACGCTAACGTGAACAACTGGGCTGCTTTTGATAATATGGAGCTTATGAAATAGCAGCGTCGAATTAGCAAAGCGAAAGAACAGGCAGCTAAGACTGGCTGTTCTTTCGTTTTGTTTTTTATTCCTAATTGGGAATATTATCTTTGTGTGTTAAGAAGTGGAGGTGAAAATTGTTGAAAATTTTCGACTTCCCAAGTTAGCTTGGCTTATTTCATGAATTATTTTGGACTATTCACTTTAGTCCTTTGAACTCACTCACATTATTTATAGTTAAAATGCATAGTAATCGGATACATCGATATTGACTCTTGCAAGACTGTATGTTCAGAATAATTTGCAAACCTAATATGAAAGCGTTATCTAAGGCGAAATTGACAAAAAAGGGTGGGTTAACAGTGATTACACAAGTATATCGCCCCAATAATAATGTAAGGTTTGTAACGGCGGCTGCTTTATTTGATGGACATGATGCTGCAATTAATATTATGCGAAGGATTCTACAAGCATCGGGCGTGGAAGTGATCCATCTTGGTCATAATCGATCCGTAGATGAGGTTGTAAATGCGGCTATCCAAGAAGATGTGCATGGTATCGCAATAAGCACTTATCAAGGCGGACATATTGAATATTTGACCTACATGTTCGATCTTCTCCACCAAAAGAATGCCGGGCATATCAAAATTTTTGCAGGCGGAGGGGGCGTCATTGTTCCTTCTGAAATCAAAGAATTACATCAATATGGTATTGCCAAAATCTTTTCACCCGACGATGGGCGTAAGCTTGGACTACAGGGCATGATAAATTACATGATTAGAGAAGTTGATACCCCAACTCCAATACAACTAGATGAGGAATTAGCTTTATTGAAGGAAAAGCATTGGGGAGCGATTGCAAGGTCCATTACAGCTGCCGAACAATATGCTGAGAGCAGTAAGCTGGAACAATTCTTACCTATTTTACAACACGTACAAACAAATGCAGTAATCGCACCGGTAGTTGGTATTACGGGAACAGGAGGAGCCGGAAAGAGTTCACTGACTGATGAGCTAGTACGACGGTATCTCGAGCAGTACCCGGACCGTAGCATTGCTATTATCTCTATCGATCCCTCCAAGATGAAAACAGGCGGTGCTCTGCTTGGTGACCGGATTCGAATGAATGCCGTAAACAGCCCTCGGGTCTATATGCGCAGCTTAGCTACGCGGAGGGCGAAGTCTGAATTGAGCCATGCAACGAAGGAAGCCATAGAAGTTGTCAAAGCAGCTGGGTATCATTTTGTGATAGTGGAAACAAGCGGGATCGGACAAGGGGACTCCGCTATTGTAGAACTATGCGATGTGGCCATGTACGTCATGACAAGTGATTTTGGGGCAGCTACGCAGCTGGAAAAAATCGAAATGATTGACTACGCTGACGTTATCGTCATCAATAAGTTCGAACGACGCGGGTCCGAAGATGCTTTGCGTGATGTGCGTAAACAATTTCAGAGAAGTCATCAATTATTTGATACACCAGATGAGGAACTGCCCGTATTCGGCACTATCGCCAGTCAATTTAACGATCATGGAACGAATGTGTTATTTGCCAAAGTCATGAAGCTTGTTGCGGAAAAAACAGGCGGAGATTGGCCTACTAATGTTAAAGCGAACATTCAAAAAGTTACAAAAAAGAGTATGATCATACCGCCGGACCGCACTGGTTATTTGGGCGAAATCGTGCAAACGATCCAGCAGTATAAGAAGTTTACAGATGAGCAGGCCACGATAGCTCGTAAGCTGTTTCAACTGCGAGGAACGAAAGAGATGATGTTGTCAGACCACCAGGGGCAACTGATGTCTATGGGAGAATCGCATGCTTTTATCGCGACTTTGAACGAAATGACAGCCCATTATCATACCATGCTACACCCTGAATGCAGGAAGTTGCTTCAAGTATGGCCGGAAATGCGTGATGCATACAAACAAGATCAACTTGTCACCAAAGTTCGCGGTCTAGAACTCATATCAGAGATGTACACCGAAACATTATCCGGGAATAAGATTCCCAAAGTCAGTTTGCCGAGGTACGAAGACGATGGAGACATCCTTCGTTGGCTTATGAAGGAAAATTTACCTGGATATTATCCATACACAGCCGGAGTGTTCCCATTTAAGCGGACGAATGAAGACCCGAAGCGCCAATTTGCCGGAGAAGGAACACCTGAGCGTACCAACCGTCGTTTCCATTATTTATGTCAAAATGATGATGCGAAGCGACTGTCTACGGCATTTGACAGTGTCACCTTATATGGGCAAGATCCCGATTATCGTCCCGATATTTACGGAAAAGTAGGAAATAGCGGTGTCAATGTATGCACATTGGAGGATATGAAGAAGCTGTTTGCTGGATTCGATTTGTGTCATCCTTCGACTAGCGTATCGATGACCATTAATGGCCCTGCCCCCATGATTTTAGCCATGTTCATGAACACTGCCATTCAGCAGCAGGTGGAGAAGTTTGCCAAGAATAACGGCCATCTACCCAATGACGAGGAGTATGAGCAAATCAAGGCAGGGACGCTCCAAACCGTTCGAGGTACCGTACAAGCGGATATTTTAAAAGAAGACCAAGGACAAAACACCTGTATATTTTCAACGGAATTTGCTCTGAAAATGATGGGGGACATTCAGCAGTACTTCATTGATAATAAGGTTCGTAACTATTACTCTGTAAGCATAAGCGGCTATCATATTGCTGAAGCAGGAGCGAACCCAATCTCCCAGTTGGCTTTCACACTAGCCAATGGATTTACATTTTTGGAATATTATTTGAGCCGTGGTATGCATATTGACGATTTTGCGCCGAATCTCTCTTATTTCTTCAGTAACGGTCTTGATCCAGAATATACGGTCATGGGAAGAGTGGCGCGACGCATTTGGTCAACTGTCATTAAAAATAAATATGGCGGTAATGAAAGAAGCCAAAAGTTGAAGTACCATATTCAAACGTCAGGCCGTTCTTTACATGCGCAAGAAATGGACTTTAATGATATACGTACCAGCTTGCAGGCGCTCATCGCCATCTATGATAATTGCAACTCTTTGCATACGAATGCTTATGATGAAGCCATTACGACACCGACGGAGATTTCTGTTCGCAGAGCAATGGCCATTCAATTGATTATCAATAAAGAATTAGGCTTGACGAAGAACGAAAATCCGCTTCAAGGTGCCTTTATCATTGATGATTTAACCGATCTTGTGGAAGAAGCGGTATTAGCTGAATTCGGGCGAATCCATGATCGAGGAGGCGTGTTAGGAGCGATGGAAACGCAATATCAACGTGGTAAAATCCAAGAAGAATCCCTATATTACGAACATAAGAAGCACTCTGGGGAGATGCCGATTATCGGGGTGAATACATTCCTTAATCCGAATTCAAATGACAAAGCTTATGACATCGAGTTGGCACGTTCAACTTTAGAAGAAAAAGAAACTCAGATCCTTAATCTTCAAGCCTTCAAAGATCAGCACAAGTTGGAATGCGACGCGGCTCTTGAACGCTTAAAGCAAACGGCCCGCAGCAATGGTAACCTATTCGAAGAACTCATGGAAACGGTCAAGGTAGCATCGCTGGGGCAGATCACAACGGCATTATTTGAAGTAGGCGGACAGTATCGCAGGAATATGTAGCGAAGAACGAATCAAATCAAATCATTACATTGGATTATTTCCACACAAACGGATAACCCCAGCATAGCTGGGGTTGTGGTGTCCGCTTATCACCCCACGGAAAAGGATGTTCGAAGGGACACGCCACCGTCATGAAATTAAGCCCTTCCATATTTTTTCGCAAATTGAAACACCGAATCGGCAAATGTTTTTTTCTGAACTTTGAGATAAGTAACAAGAGCCTCTCTGTCTTGAATCGACACACTCCAATCCCCAGGAATTTCCTGAATTACTTCTTCAATAAGGGCTTCCGGTAGAGCAAGGATCTGTTCAATATAGGAAGAGAGTATCGATGGATCTTCAAGCATGCCCACAGTCCAAATATGAACGATAGAATCCTTTTTAAACTTACCGTGCTTTTGCAATGTTGCTTTGTTCCATTTGTATCCTCCCGGAAAACATTTCCCGTGATCGATCATATGAATATCATATTTTCCTTCCGGCAGCCGCTCCAGGAGAATGTTGCTTTTTGTACGGTCAGAATTATGCACCCAATGGTCGAATACGAAAATTCCGGCCAAAACCTGGTTATTATTGATTTCCGTTTTAGTTGGATGAGGAGGTTCCTTTGAAAGGCCTCTGCAATTGTCTATAAATAGGCTCGCAAATTGTGTGCCCGAATTGTAATTGGAGGAAAACTTTTTGGGTATATATTGAATTTGCTGCTCTGTCATATTCACCATTTTAAATGGCACTACAGGCAAAGAAAGGTGATGCCCTAATCTGGCGATCACGAATTCGTTTACCAGTTCCCTTGTTCCGTGGAAATTATTTTTACATTTTACAGCATAACGGTTTCCATCATTAAATGACAATAAATGTGCGGCTTTTCCAGACAGCGTCTCCAAATATTTTATCGGTTCTAAAGAAGTCATCACTCCGCAACCCTTCTTTGTTAGCATCTGACAAATGCGAGAATACTCTCATTTTGCCAGTTTCCCCATTGAGGTATTTTTTTCATAGATTTACATACTTATTGAATAGGTCCTTTTAGAGTTAGTTAAAATCAGATATACAGAGGCGTCGCTCGTTCAAACACGAGGAAACCATATCTCCCAATATGGCTCATATTCTGGCCATAAATGGGTGGTTTCTTTTTCAAATCCACGATAATGACGCATATATCCTGCTAAGTAAGCAAATGAAGAGGTATGAGGTCCAGCGAAAAAAGGGGCACCTACGCATACCAACCAATCAACCAACGCTTGTTCTTCTAAACACAATGCATCTAACTCTTTCTTAATTTCAGGGTAATCCGTTAAGATGTCTTTTTTACTTGTTAGGATTAAATTCGGAAATTTTTGATTGATACTTTGCACGATAGCATTGTATTTTTCTTCTCTTATCCCTGAAGCGAAATAAACAGCAGACAAATCTGGCGTACTTGAAATCATATTGATCGTTTGTTGAAGCTGATTAATCGTACGTTTTTGAAATTCAGCATTTCGTCCTGGAAGGAAGTTGATTAACTCATCTTCAATTCTTAGCTGAATAACTTTCCATCTTGGATAAAAGGACATTAAACCAAGGATACAACTAGCGATCTTTCGTATGTTCTTTGCAAAAGGGAAAAATTTCGCAATAAATATACCCGCATCTCTGCTTTCGTCAGGTAACATCTGTCGGAATTGATATCGCCTACAGGAAATGATATTATTCTGAATTTGATTATTGACTTCTTGTGGTCGGCTTACTAATATTTTTCTATTCGAAAGTAAAGTGGTCAGTTCATCTACATCAACAAAGGAATCATATTTTATTTTGGAAAAATTCACATCGAAATCAATGGTGTCACTCGAAGTTCTGGTTTGAAGATCATGTATAATAATACCTATTGAATCATTTTGAGTTGAATAAAATAGGGCTTCTCCTATCGTTCTGAAAATTCCCATAAGTTGATTACAAAGGCCTTCATTTTGCTCAACTTCATATTGAATATATAAAATAAGAATCACACCCTATTCTTAAAAAAATTAAATACTTATTTTCAGAGATAAAGTACATGTAACTTATATTCGAGCCAAACGAAATCATATGAAGAGTAATCTAAAATATGTGGGATCGATAGTTATTGTTACGGCTAACGCACAATAGGTTAGTTTAACGAATACTTTCCCTTTAATTTATGTAATGCATCATTTACTATGGAATTAATAATGGTCTCTCATGAAAGGATGGCTTGGGATGATTACAAAAGAATGTCTTATCAATGAAATTCAAAATCTTATTGAAGAATACATCCACGGGTTATCTTCACCTTTTGATTCCTTCTTGGAGGCGCATATCCTAGCATCGACTTTTTACATGATCCAAGAGGGATCAACAGTAGTGGGTTACTATGCTATTCACAATAACGAACTTCTAACCCAATTCTACATCAGTCGCCCCTACCAAATGTACTCGCAGAAGATGTTTAGCCAAGTGCTTGAACGTAATACAGTGAACTCACTTTTCGTTCCGACCTGCGATGAACTATTTGTAAGTCTAGCGTTAGATAAGGACTTCACGTTCAACAAACAAGCTTACTTTTTCCAAGACAATCAAGCAGAGATAATAGAAAGTAATGTTTCAGGTGATGAATCATTTCGCCCTGCTAAATTAGATGATCTGCAGCAAATACAACAAATTTGTGGAGATTTTCTGGACCAATACGAACGGCGGATTGCCGAAGGAGAACTCTTCACTTACTATAGAGGTGATGTGCTGCTCGGAATCGGAGTAGTTGAGAAGTCTAAGATGATCAAAGGATTAGCAAGCATAGGTATGTTTACTAATGAGGCATATAGAAAGCAAGGAATTGGGAGAGCCATCATCGTACACTTAAGGAAATGGTGTGATATGCAGGGTTTTAAGCCTGTAAGTGGATGTTGGTACTATAACGAAGCTTCTAAGAGGACTCTAGAGAGTGCGGGAATGATCACGAAAACCAGACTTTTGAAAATTAAAGTAACGTAACAATGACTGATTTGGAACCTTGAGTTTAACAAGTTTTCAATGTTTTATGCTTCAGCTCAAAAAAATCTTGGACCCGCCGGGGCAACCGTGTTAACCCCATACCGACAATTCTAAATTATAAAAAATATGCTCAATACAATTCACTTTACAATACACCCCCGGTTCATTCGATTTTTATGATGAAGCTTGTAAATGAATGGGTGTGTGATAGTTGAATAATGAAAAGGGTGGACGCTCAAACCGTCCACCCTTTCTTTAGGTTCATTCTAACCTCAAGTTACCGAAATTGTTTCATACATTGGCCGCTTGTTCAAGTGGCTCCGATAAAGTGTAACTTCTTTGGATATCCAATCGAGGAGGTCTCCTTGGGGAGAAGGGGGTACCGGAAAATCACTCAGTTTATTACGATCAAATGGAGTCGTACCCGTGTAATTGCGTGCAAGCGTCAGATGCGGGTGAAATTTGCGTTCTTCAGGCGTAAAGCCAAGCGGCGTAAGTACGCCGGCTACCCGTTGCTGTAAGCTGTGAAGCCCTTCTACGTCACCGCCGACACCGGCCCACAGCACAGAAGGCTGGGTCGTTCGGCCGAATAAGCCGAGGGTTTCCACACGCAGCGAGAGAGGACTAGATACTGCCGATAATTCCTGCAGAGCTTGAGTAATGTGAGGGACACGGTCTGACGGTGTATCTCCAAGAAACTGCAGCGTAATATGCAGATCCTCATGATGGACCCATTTGCGAAAAGGCAGATGCGGTTTGATTTCATCGATCCAGCCGGCGACCGCATGCTTTATTCCGGACGGGACCGGCACAGCAACAAATAAACGCACTTGATTGATTGGATTCATAATAACCTCGCTTGTTCATCGTATGGTTATGCTTGTCCAGGTAGCATACCCATTATTTGGTCATACTGATTCATTGTCGCTATGCATATACGAAGCTTGTACCAGATTGTGTCATATAGTTCAAAGAAAGAATTTTATTTTTGGATGAGATTGATTGAATAATAATAAATAATTTTGTATAATTATTCAATTCTGAGTTGGATAATATGTACTCTAAAAATAGGAGGTTTTATAATGCTACGAATCGAAGAAGCTACAATAACCGATTATCCTATTATCATCGAACTATTTGATTGCATCCAGAATATCGTTCAAAGGGTGTTGGCTCAAAATTATTATTTTCCGCCAAGGAATATGGAAAAGGTAAACATTGGTAACGTCTAGAAGTTGCTACTCCACATCTTCCAGAGTTCGATAGAACTATCTCCTTTTATGAAAATAATGGATTCGAAATTACCGGTGGTAGGAAAATGAAATTAACAATAGTCATGTGATAAAATTTGTCAGGCAAATAAACTTACGAAGGTGATAAGGGATGATCTTAATAACTGAATCGGATTCTTTAGTAGATTATTTGGTAGAAACTCAAGAAGTTGATTTTAGTCACAGTGATATAATGGAAAAAGCATCTGAGTTATTTTCTACATCATCTAACGAAGACGAGTTTGTGAAAAAAGCCTATGAATTTGTTCGTGATGAAATATCTCATTCTTGGGATATTCAAAGTTCACGAATAACGTGTAAAGCATCGGAAGTACTCTATTTTAAGGAAGGTATTTGTTACGCAAAATCTAATTTATTGTGTGCCCTCTTACGGAGCAAAGGGATTCCCACTGGTTTTTGTTATCAACACCTTACACTAGGCGATACACCAGATACAGGGTATTGCATACACGCTTTAAATGCCGTTTTCCTGAAATCTATAGATAGATGGGTTCGACTAGATGCACGGGGAAATAAAATAAGTGTTAATGCTGAATTCTCTACAGATGTTGAGAAACTTGCTTTTTCGGTGAGGGAAGAATACCACGAAGTTGATTATTCGGTAATATATAAACTTCCAAATCCTAAAACAATGAATACATTAAAACAGAATACAGATTGTATACATATGTGTCTGCATGGTTTACCAGTCAGCTTGTAGTTCATTCAACAAAAGCAGAACTTATTGCTCAATAATAAAACAGGCTGCCGCGAAATCGATCGGGATCCTCATTAAGCGAACGGGGATGACGCCTGACAAGAGCGGGACGCGGGTGGCGTGGAGCACACTTACCGATCCCTTATGCGGATATCGAAACATTCGACTTTACGATGTTATACCCGGTGCGCAAGAAGTCGGGGGCCTAAGAAAAAAATGACCTGGAATCCTTTTTATTAAAGGAGTTCGGGTCACTTTTTTATCAATCAGACGATAATCACTCTTCCGCAACTACTTCAGCACTTTAAGCGGTTCGAAATTCGGATAAACATAAGGCGAACTAGGGGCAGCGATTTTCTCAATTTGGGTGGCAGCGATTTTGAATATGTCGTTACCATTATAGTTTCCATTTTGAATCGTTCCGGTAACTTTAACCCACATATCTTTTGGGTAGTTTTGTGCTGTAGGAAAGTCGACCATTACGCCATAGGGAGAAGCATCTGCTGAGCAGCAGCTTACCGCAAATCGGCCAACAACAAATTGGTTCGTTGTCATTTTTTCCTCGCGATAAACGAAGCCGGTAAGCTCAATTTTTTTGCCTATAAAGTTATCTTTGAAGAGGTCAATGGTTGACAGGATTTCCATATAGATGTCAGGTTGTACAACGATACGATCCTTTTTATAGAGGATGATGCCCATCTTCGCAAAATCTTCGTTCCATTCGTCTGGAGCTTTGAATAATTTTTCGATTTCTGTATCTTGTTGAGAGACAGGCGGAGCTTCAGGTTGAGCAGTTGGCTGAGCGAATGGCGGCGTTTTAACGCTAGTAGCAGGTTTAGGAAGAACCTTAACCTTGCTAGGATCATCGGGTGTGACAGTTGAAGGGCTCGGGGATACGGCCACTCCTAAACCATTCACAGTTGGACTCGGGCTGGATATTTCGGCAGTTGTAGTTATTTTGGGTTTGGCAAAACTGGATGTGCCTGCCGAAAGATTAATTCCCTTGGCAGCAACCATGGCGCTGTTTAAGGCTGTATCTGGTAGTAAAAAGCCGACCATCAGAGGCAATACTAGAAGTCCGTAAGCAACTGTATTACGCATGCCTGATCGCGTAACAGGCTGCTCACATTCACAGGCAACGGGCCTACCCCAGTAGGCTCGAAGTGCCAGATAGGCTTGAAAGTTAGCTATGATATATAAGATGACCGAAGCCGTTTTAACGTAGATCATCATTCGCGGAGCGATGTAATATTGAAGAGCATCTGATTTGGAAAGGTACACAATATAGCCGGAAAAGCCAAGTAAAATGATCGTACGAAGGAAATAATGAAAGCTGGTTATACGAATTTGACTCAAAGGGTATACCTCCTAAAGGTTAATTTTAAGATAAAAAATGCTCCCAAAACAGTGAACAAGCGAGAACTATAGTTGAAATTAAGAGTATGAGAAGCAAGACGAATCTGGACTTAAACACCGAAAGCAGCATAAGCGTGCTTTTGAAATCAAGCATGGGTCCGAATACAAGGAAAGTAAGCAATGAACCTGATGTAAATGACGTTTGAAAAGAAGACGCGACGAACGCGTCTGAGGTTGAACATAAGGAAAGTATGTACGCAAAGCCCATCATAAAAATGTGAGATGAGAGTGGACCTTGACCAATGGCAAGCAGACTTTCACGTTGCATAAAAACTTGAATGATGGCTGTAAGCAGGGAACCGAAGACCAGATATTTCCCCATGTCAAAAAACTCATTGGAAGCATGGACGAAAAAAGTGTTTAATTTACTTGAAATGCCTCCCGCATGTTGATGGCTTTCCAACTCTGGCCCGGTAGCAAAACTTGTACGACTGATCCGCAGCGGATTGCTTTTGACAAAACGATAAAGGATTAATCCGATAATAATGGCCACTAGGAAAGCTAGTCCCATTCGAGAATAGGCAATTGATGGATGATTGCGGAAAGCCATGTAAGTAGCCGCGAACACAATAGGGTTAATAATCGGTCCGGTAATAATAAATACGACAGCGATGTAGACGGGCATACCTTTGAGAATAAGTCTTCGAACTACGGGAATCATACCACACTCACACATCGGAAAAAGAATACCAAGCAGGCATGCGAAAAGGATTCCAAGTAGGGGGTTTTTGGGAATAAATCGCTGAATCGCTTTCTCAGACACGAATGTTTGGAGTAAAGAAGAAAGTAATACACCAAGTAAAATGAACGGCATCGCTTCTAGGAGAATGCTGATAAAAATGGTTTTAAATGTTTGTAGATGCTCAATTGTAAAAAAACTAGAAAAAAAATCAATATCTTTTAGAAGCAGTACAATTAGGATGAAGCAAATGAACGCCATAATTTGCATCGTAGTCTTATAGATCGTATTCGGCATTGTTAACTCCTTAATCAAAATAATTACTATTATAACGTATGAAAGGATAAAGTGAAATAGGACAGTTTTAATTTAATATTTACATGTAATTAAAAATAGCAGCCTGCTAGATGTGAGTTTCTAGAGGCTGCATTATTTCAAAGGGATTTACACATGCAATTCGATTAAACGTCTCTCCCAATCTTCCTCGAGAGTTCTCACATTCAAATCTAAGCCAATAAGAACAAGATAAGGAGTTCCCTGATAGGTTGTTGGTTGCCAGTTTATGCGTTTGCCAGCAAATTGCATGAGAAACGGTTCACGTTTAGTACCGATGAATAAGTAACCTTTAGCGCGAAGAAGTTTAGGACCCCACTCGGCTAAATAACGCTCAATAAAGCGTTGGTTCATAAGAAGCTCAGTCGCAATCGGGATGGAAATGCTCTGAATACGCGAAAAAGATGCGGTAGGTGTGGTAGATTCATCCGTTGATTTTAAGGTTTTCAAGGTTTTTTGCATGGTCAAGTTTCTGTTAAAAGTTGATGAACCAACTGGCAGTGTTTGCCTTGGATGAAGATCACCGAAAATTAAGGTTAAATCGAATTTGCTATGTGCTGTTGGCAGTAACAAAGAGCGTTCATTGTATTTTCGAATTGTTTTTTCAATAGTCTTTAGTTGTTTGTCTGTGACTAAATCGATTTTGTTTAAAATAAGCAGATCCGCAACTTCCATCTGTCGGCGAAGCGTATGAACAAGCTCACGGTCCGAGGCGAAGATACTGTTATAGTCAAGTACATGTTCAGCGTCAAGTACGGTGATAACTTTATGCAGTTTCACAAAAGGAAGCAATAGGGGTTCCGTGAGAGCATCGACGATTTCCTCGGGGTTGGCAACACCAGTTAATTCAATGAGAATGACATCAGGTTTACGTACTAGCAGTTGTTTAATGGAACCGCTAATGTCACTCTTCTTCGAGCAGCAGATGCATCCATCTAGTAATTTGGCGAGGTTCACATCAGGTGAGACTTCTTGGAGAAGATGTCCGTCCACATCTTGTTTCCCCAGCTCATTCATAAGAACAGCAGGCAGAAGGTTGAAGTCGGCAGCCTTTTGTAGCATGCGGATCAGCAATGTCGTTTTGCCGCTGCCGAGAAAACCACTCATAACAATTACGGGAACTTTGCTCAAGAGGAGGACTCCTTTACACGAGATTTAAAAGTAATGTTTACGAATTAAATTGTAGTCTAAAATCAGGTTGGCTGCAAGATTTGAGCAGCGACGTGACTTATATTTGACGTGTCGTAGTAAGATAATTATAATCGTAATTATTACATATAATTATTGTTTCTGGCTTAAATGTGTATCAAATAAAAATTAAGGAGGTTGAAACTAAACAATGACAACTTGGAATTTGCAGGAAACAAAGTGTCATTTGCTCATATGTAACGGGGAAAGCTGTATGAATAGTCAGGGAGAAGAAGTCACCCAAGCCATTCGGGAAGAAATAGCAAAACTTGGAGCCAATAAGTGGATTCATACTACTCGCACTCGCTGCAATGGCAGATGTGTTGATGCTTGTGTGGTAATCGCATATCCAGAAGGTATTTGGTACAAAAACATCACACCAGAAATAGCTAAAGAATTGGTTCGCAAACACATTTCTGGTGATATGCTGGAGGAGAAGGTTGTTTATTCATTCAACGAACAATTTGTCTCTTCAGGTAGTTCAGCCGAAGGCATTCTTAAGGCATAGCTTGAATGAAAACGGAAATAGCTTCGTTTTATCTCAATATCGTAAAAATTACAAATAAATATAAATGAGCGAGGGAACAACAAATGAACAATACCGTACCAATTCATATTTTCTCAGGGTTCTTAGGGAGTGGGAAAACCACCTTGCTAAAGAAGGCACTGGATTATTACACCGAATCAGGCAAAAAACCTGTTGTTATCATGAATGAAATCGGAGATGTCAATCTAGACGGAATGATCGTAGGTGATGAGGTGCCAATGGCAGAAATGCTCAGTGGCTGCATTTGCTGTACCATTCGTGGCGATTTGGCTATGACGATTCAAAGTTTATATCTGGAGCATCATCCAGACGTGATTTTTATAGAATCAACCGGTGTAGCCAATCCTATCGAAATTATTGAAGGCGTTACGGATGCTTCACTGATATTGGAAGTTGATTTGAAGTCGCTCATTACGGTGATTGATGCTCCGCATCTTCTCGCATTAAGCCGTGGCAGTAATAGCAAAACCTATCGCCTTATGCAGGATCAGATCCGTTGTGCATCACTGCTTATCATCAATAAAATGGACAAGATATCATCCGAGGATTTCCACGGGTTAGAGAGTATCATTCGCGGTTGGAACCCCTATGCATCTATTCATAGTACGGTGTACTGCAACATTGACATAAATGTGCTTGAAGGATTAAGCCGCAGCGAAGATAAGCATCTACATACAAGTGATGGAGAGCATAAACAGGGAAATGCCTGTGAACATGACCACAAACATGCACATGACTGCGAGAGCAACCACCATGACGATCACGGGAGTGGTCATCATCATACCCATGATCATGTGATGGTATATACACACTATTTTGAACATTCAATTGAAATGGATAAATTTGAAGAGGTTATAAGCAAGCTCCCCAAACAAGTTTACAGGGCTAAAGGTATCTTGCATTTTGCAGATATGACAGGAACGAACCTCCATTTATTCCAATATGCTTATCGTGAAATTGAATTTATTAAAATAAATCCGAAAGCGATTGTTCCTAATGTAGCTGTGTTTATTGGAGAGAACTTTTCCAGAGATGAGATTAAAGCATCTCTAGATAACATGGTGGAGAGCCTCGTATAATGAGACTCTGAAGGTAGGAGGAGGGAGAAATCAGATATCCTTGTAAATCTCCCACATAACATGTCGCAGCTCGGGTATAATAATTCTACCTAATGCAAGCTTCACTGCACCAGATGAACCTGGCATGGAGAATATTGCTTTGTTGTTGCAGACTCCTGCTATTGCACGGCTTAGAATTGCTGCTGTCCCAATGTCTTCTGCAAAGCTCAAGTAACGGAATATTTCTCCGAAACCATGCATCTTTTTATCTAAAAGATCACGCACGGCTTCGTATGTGGTATCTCTTTTGGTAATTCCCGTGCCACCGTTCAGCAGAATGGCTTCCACTTGAGGGTCGGCACAAGATTGATGGATAGCTTGTTGAATAAGCGTGTAGTCGTCTGCTACAATGGCGTAACCTGCTATTTCATATTCGGCTTCCATGAGCATGTTCATCATTATTTTTCCACTTTGATCGGTTTCAGGTGTACGGGTGTCTGAAATTGTAATCACCATGCATGTAACGCTTCTTGGGGCCTCGCTACGATGTATGTCCACAGAGGTTAACATAAGTTCTGACCTCTTTCTAAATTAGGTTATTGAAATAAAGGAGCCATTCGGCTCCTCTTCGTTGTACATATAGCCTTCTTGAAGCTAAGCTACGCAACCTGCAAACGCAGACTTAAACCAATCCTCGTCGAGATTACGTCCAATGATAACAAATTCGCTGATTGGAACCTCACTCGGTTTCCATTTCCGATCTGGGGCAGAAGCAAATAGCATATGTACCCCTTGAAAGATGACACGCTGCTCTACGCCTTTAATCTGGAGAACACCCTTGTATCTAAGCGTGTCCGTACCATGTTCTTGTAACCAAACCTTTAAGAATTGCTCCAGTTTATTTAGATCAAGTGGACGTTCTTCACGGAAAAAGAGTGATTTTACTTCATCATCATGGTCATGATCGTGGTTTACCAAGAATTCCGGATCTAACTCCAATTTCTTATCCAATTCAAAAGCATTAAGCCACAGAATATGACGGATATCAATACTCGACTGCTCGGTTCGGTATTGTTTGGCTGCTGGGTTCATTGCGCGGAGTCGTTTCTCTAACTTAAGAAGTTCATCTTCGGAAACAAGGAGTACATCGGAGAATGCAACTTGCTCTTGTGCTTCGTGTCCTCGGTCAAGCTGCAGTTCGGCATGCTTTGAATCCACAACCGTTACAATGGCATCAAGTCTGTAATTTTTAGCAATTTGATCATCGACGAAGAAGGTTTGCGCTACAGGAGCAGGATCGGCAAGACCCGTAGTTTCAATCAGTACTCGATCAAAATGGACTTGTTTACGGCCGTTTAAACCATTTTTAGCTTCCATAAGCTCGTCCAATATGCGAATTAGGTCACCACGGACGGTGCAGCAAATACAGCCATTATTCATTTCAAAGATTTCTTCGTCTGCACCAACGACCAGTTGATTATCTATGCCAACTTCACCAAACTCGTTGATAATTATCGCAATTTTCTCACCATGATTTGCAGTCATCACATGATTGAGTAAGGTAGTTTTGCCTGCACCTAGAAATCCAGTCAATACGGTAACCGGAATGCGGGTATCGATTTCTTGAGATAGATTGGACATTGAACCACTCCTTAATAGTAATATTAACAATTAACAGTATAGGTGTACGGAATTCAGATTGTCAAATTAAGCTGTATCCTTCTTGACTAACTTATTCGTAAGCATCACTATTAGAGATATACGCTCAACTTAGAAGGGAAAAAGGGACATGACTGACAAAACAACTGTTGAAGAAATGATCGGAATTATGATGAAAAATGGATGGCGAATAACAGAGCAAAGACGCATGCTTGCAGAGATCTTTGCTAAGTCCGACGGATATTTATCTCCAAAGTATGTCTATGATCAAATGGCGATCCCCTATCCGAGTGTCAGTTTTGATACTGTTTATCGTAACCTGCGTTTGTTAAGCGATATGGGGGCTCTAGAGCAGTTCTATTTCATGGATGGGGGATTAAAATTTCGCAGCACTTGCTTGAATCACCATCATCACCATTTAATTTGTACTCACTGTGAGAAAACGTTAACGTTTGATTACTGTCCAATGGAAGCAGTTATGCCATTACCCGGTAATTTTAAAATTACGAGCCACCGATTTGAGATCTATGGCATTTGTGATGATTGTCAACAATTAAACGGTTAAAAATAAAAAATGGATTGATGTGATCAGCCTGTTTCATTCACTTAAGGAATGGAGCAGGCTGATTTTCAAATTGGTTATTGACACAGCTTCTTAAAAAAGATATATTTCTCATCATAATAAGAATTTTTACGAATAAGTAATTATATATCGTAATTTTTACATGTAATACGAAGAAGTCTTTTGAAAATAGTCGTTTCTTTTATGATTAATATTCGTAATATTTACATATATGAATGGAGGATTACATGTATGTTAGTGTCTTCTTTAACTCAAGTCGAATTTGGTTATAACGATATTCCTTGTATCCAAGATGCGAATGTAGAGATCAAATCAGGGGAGTTCGTTGCTGTGACCGGCCCGAATGGTGCAGCCAAATCTACGTTGCTTAAACTCATGTTGGGTTTAATTCAACCATGGAAGGGGAATGTCTTCCTTTCTCCTTCGAATGAAGAGGGAAAGAAGCTGCAAGTAGGTTATGTCTCGCAGCAGATTTCCGCTTTCAACAGTGGATTCCCGAGTACCATATTGGAATTTGTACGTTCTGGCAGATATGCAAGCGGATCATGGTTTCGAAAGCTTCACAAGGAAGATGATGTGCTGACGGAGAATGCGCTGCGGCAGGTGGGGATGTGGGATTTACGCAAGCGTAAAATTGGAGAGCTCTCAGGCGGTCAGAAGCAGCGGATATGCATCGCCAGAGCTCTTGCACAGGAGCCCGATATGCTTGTTCTCGATGAACCAACAACAGGGATGGATCAGGATAGTCGCTTCGGTTTCTATCAGCTCATGCACCACCAAGTGAAAGCTCACGGGCGAACCGTTGTCATGGTGACACATGGTCTTGCCGAAGTAGCACCTTACCTTGATCGGATTATTGAACTGGAGAGAAAGGAGGATGGCAGATGGAAATGTTGCACTACGACTTCATGCAGCGGGCATTTTGCGCCGGTGGGTTAATTGCTGTTATTGCCTCTGTTCTCGGTGTATATCTCATGCTTCGAAGACAGGCACTTATGGCAGATATGCTTTCTCATGTCTCCTTGGCAGGCGTAGCAGGAGGCGCCTACTTGCACATTAATCCAACGTTAGCAGGATTTGTTGTAGCAACTTTGGGTGCTATTGCTGTTGAATATGTAAGGAGGTCTTATAAATCTTATAGTGAAATTTCTGTTGCGATTATCATGGTCGGGGGCTTATCTTCAGCGGTAATTATCATGAGTCTTAGTCCTAGTATGAATAAAGGGTTTTCTGCTTATTTATTCGGTTCTGTCGTTGCCGTGAATAAAACTGAGCTCCTGCTTATGCTAGCCGTTGCTTTGATCGGAGGCGTTTTCTTCTTTCTATTTCGTCGTCCGCTTTATCAGATTACATTTGATGAAGATACAGCAAAGACGAATGGACTCCCAGTGAAATGGATTTCCCTTGGTTTTAGTGTCTTAACCGGTATGATTGTCTCTGCCGCTATGCCTATCGTTGGTGTGCTTCTTGTTTCAGCACTCATTGTTCTTCCTGCGGCACTGGCCATACGCATAGCACCTAGCTTCACCTCGTCCCTTTTTATTGCAATGGGTATTGGTTTGCTGGGGGTTTTCTCCGGGCTAACCGCATCTTATGAATTCAGTACTCCTCCAGGAGGAACAATTGCAATTCTGTTACTTATCGTTCTTATTGCTGGTTTAAGTATCAAAAAAGTTGTTGTGAAGCTCAGTAAAGCAAGCAACAAAAAGAAGCTTCAAGCTGAAGAAAGCACATTCGGCAGCATGCATCAAATGACTAACGAATCGATGTAACTTATTTATCATTTCAAATTAATTGGGGGAATTATCAAAATGAAAAAAACTTGGGTAGCCAAATCACTCACATTTACCGCATTATCAACTGTTTTATTAACAGGATGTGCTTCAAACACCGTTTCTAGCAATGGAAAGCTTAATGTTGTAACAACCTTTTATCCCATGTATGAATTTACCAAGCAGGTAGCTGGTGAGTATGCCAACGTCACGGCCTTAATCCCTCCCGGTGTTGAACCTCATGATTGGGAGCCTAGTGCGAAAGATATGAAAAAAGTGAAGGAAGCGAGTGTGTTTGTTTACAACGGTATTGTTGAAGGCTGGGCAGAACAAGCACTGAAGAGTGCCGAGAATACGAAGCGAGTCATTGTTGAAGCAAGCAAAGGTATTGATTTAATGGAAGGATTGGCAGAGGAAGAAGAGGATCATAAAGAGTCAGATGGCGGTAAAATCTTGGACCCTCATGTATGGCTCGATCCGGTTCTCGCTCAAAAAGAGGTTGAGTCTATTGTAAATGGCTTAACACAAGCAGATCCTGCACATAAAGATGGGTATCGTAAAAATGCAGATGTGTTTATCGGAAAGCTTAAAAGCCTAGATGAATCTTACCGAACAGCTCTCAAAAATGTCAAACATACAGAATTCGTGACGCAGCATGCTGCTTTTGGTTATTTGGCAAAAGAGTATGGCTTAACACAAGTGCCAATCGCAGGACTCTCGCCTGAGGAAGAACCAGCACCGGATAAGATGGCGGACATCATCAAATTTGCCAAGGATAACCAAGTGAAAACGATCTTCTTTGAGACATTAGTCGATCCCAAGGTGGCTCAAACGATAGCCAAAGAAATCAACGCGAAAACGGATGTACTTAACCCAATTGAGGGTTTAACGGATGAGGATAAGAAGAAAAACCTGGATTACATTGGTGTTATGAGCAATAATCTCGAAGCATTGAAGAAAGCATTAAATGAATAAGAAAATAAGCAAACCGTGCGTTTGCTTATTGCTTGCGTATAATTCGTAAAATTTACAAATATTAAGGAGTGGCAATATGTCAAATAATAAAATACCTGTCACGGTATTAAGCGGATACCTCGGAGCAGGCAAAACAACATTGCTAAATCATGTGCTCCATAATCGGGATGGCTTGAAAGTAGCGGTCATTGTCAATGATTTAAGTGAGGTCAACATAGATGCCAATCTGATAAGAGAAGGCAATGGACTATCTCGAACGAGTGAAAGCTTGGTGGAAATGTCCAATGGTTGTATCTGCTGTACACTTCGTGAGGATCTGTTGAAAGAAGTTGAACGGCTAGCCAAAGAGGAGAAATTTGACTATATCCTCATTGAATCAACTGGTGTAGGTGAGCCATTACCAGTTGCACAGACATTCAGTTACTTGGATGAAGAGAAAGGTATAGATCTGACTCAATTTTGCCGACTGGATACGATGGTGACTGTGGTCGATGCTTATCGCTTCTGGACCGATTATTCCTCCGGAGAAACATTGCTTGAACGCAGTCAAGCGGTTGGGGAAGATGACACGCGGGAAGTTGTAGATCTTCTTATTGATCAGATTGAGTTTTGTGATGTGCTCATATTGAATAAATGCGATATGTTGGAAGAAGAGGAGCTGGAGGAGCTAGAGGGTGTACTTCGTGCCTTACAGCCTAGAGCTAAGTTTATTCGTTCCGTAAACGGACAGGTGGAGCCAGCTGAGATTCTGAATACGCATCTATTCAATTTCGATGAAGCTAGTACATCCGCAGGTTGGATGAGGGAAATGGAAAAAGAAACACATACGCCCGAAACAGACGAATATGGTATTTCCTCCTTCGTTTATGAAAGAGTAAGGCCTTTCGAGCCATCGCGGCTGATGAACTGGATGGAAGATTGGCCAGCAGAAATTGTACGTGCCAAAGGAATCATGTGGTTGGCGACGCGAAACGATTTCGCTCAGAATTTAAGTCAGGCAGGTCCTTCCATTCGCTTCGGTCCAGCAGGATATTGGGTGTCTGCGCTACCGGACGGCGAAAGAGAGGCTGTTCTTGAGGAAGATGCCGATCAAATCAAGCACTGGGATGACACCTATGGGGACCGGATCAACAAAGTTGTCTTTATTGGAATGGAAATGGATCGTGCTGAAATCGTGGCCTCGTTGGATGCCTGTTTATTAACGGATGCTGAAATGCAAGGGGATTGGAATCAGTTCGAAGATGTATTACCGAATTCGATGGTGGAATTGGAAGAAGCCTGTCCGTTACCGAAATAGCAATATAGAGAGATTACCGATAGGAGGTGAACAGCATGAGAGTTGTTATTACATTGGCGTGTACAGAAACAGGTGACAGAAACTACACAACGACGAAGAACAAAAGGAACAACCCAGCTCGTCTTGAACTAAAAAAGTTTTGTCCACGATTGAATCGAGTTACGCTTCATCGTGAAACACGATAAGATTAACTTGGAAAGTCCGGGCTACCATGTCCGGGTTTTCTGTTTGCTGAGGAATTTGATGAAGAGGTATCCAAAGGAGGTCTGGCTGTCTGATGAGGTTGAGTGCCAAAGAGGATAAAGAAATCATAATGAGCCATCACTCCAAAACGCAGTGGCATCGTCGCGGGGAGGAATTACTGCAATGGGTAGATCGAGATAAGAAGCGCAGGCAGGCGAAGATGACCACATTGTTTGGAAATATTCATGTGGATCTGCAATTGTTTCCCGCATTGACACTTCTTAAACAGAAAGACATTGCGACTGAATTTTCTTGTGCAGGTGTAAGCCCTCTCGATGAGCCAGAAGACCATTCCCTCTATGCGTATATTACAATGATAGCCTCAGAGCAAGCTGAGCAATTTATCCAATTAACCATGAAGCGCATGAGACATCGTGTATTGGTATCCTTTGAACCTGGAAGGAATCGATATGATCTTTCATCCTTTTACATAGGTCACAACCGTTCTTTTTGTCGACTGCTTCAGGAGTGTGCGGAAACATTCGAATTTAAGGATAGTGCTGGTTCAATACAATAAATGAAGTGAGGAGCAAGAAAGGTGACCGTTAAGAAAAACATACGTCTGCCTAAATCCAAGGGGATAGAAACGGCAACTGTCTATTCACCCCATGAATGCTTAAAGAAAATTAAGCATATTGTTCTCCAAGAAAATAATCAAGAAATTGTAGAAGAGTTCATAACGATACAAAGTATGAAAGCGAAATTTGAGGAAGCGGAGGTCCCCATTCCGAATAAAATCGTTATGTTTGGCCCTCCTGGGACGGGGAAAACGCTAACTGCATTTTACCTGGCTCATCGTCTAGAACTGCCACTTATTGTTGTAAGGTTGGATGCGATCATTCATAGTCATCTTGGTGAAACAGGTTCTAATATTCGAAAAATATTTGAATTTGCCCGATTAGCGCCATGCGTGCTGTTTCTGGATGAATTTGACGCCATTGCAAGAGCGAGAGATTCGATCGATGAAGTGAAAGAGATGGCCAGGGTCGTGAATACCCTGCTTCAATGCCTCGATGAATTTCATGGGGAGAGCACATTTATAGCTGCGACGAATCTGGAAGAGGAATTGGATAATGCGGTTTGGCGCCGGTTTGACACACGTATGAATTATGCTTTGCCTGGCAAAGAAGAGCTGGTGCTATTTCTGAAGAAATTAATCGGGGATTCGGTAGCAAATAGCGCGCTCATTGAGCAATCGAAGGATCTGTTGCAGGGCTGCAGCTTTGCCGATATCGAGCAAATTATCCTTAAAGCCAAACGTAAAATGATAATAGAAGATAGTGAATGGAGTTACGATAAAATTCTTCATGGTTATGAAGCTTATAAGCCTAGAAGTTTGCCCGGTGAAAGACAGGCGGTTGGAGCAGGTTGAAATTTTGTAAGTAGTGAGAGCTTGTATGACAGCGGAAGGAGAGCGTATAAATGGTTGAGCACCGTTTTGATTTGAAGGAGCCGTTTCGAAAGTTGGTAATGAAAGGCTCAAAATTAACCGAGCAACGCAAAGCTATGATCCATTTAATTCTAGAGTCTGCGCGACCTCTGTCTGCCATTGATATGTATCAAAGGCTAGAGAAACAATTCCTTGGACTGAGCTATGGTACCGTCTATCAAAACATTAAGCTTTTTATTGAGTTAAAGATTATTGAATCCTTTGTGCTCGGAGATGAGGTTCGTTATCGCATGATTGATCCAGAGCATCCTAAATATCATCTTATCTGTGTTGACTGTGAGCGAACGATTCCCATTAATGCTAAGACGGAGCGTTTCGAGCTCCCTATGGTTACGAACAGCTTCACACCGATCAGTTACAAACTCGATGTGTATGGTTATTGTACTGCGTGCAGTTTACTGCATACCGATGAGCATACTTAGAAAGGCGTCGGTAGAGTGACTAGTCAAACCTCGAAAGACAGGATTCCCGTTACGGTTTTAAGTGGCTATTAAGGCACTTAATTGTGATCGCTCACAAATTAATTGAGGTGTCATTATGAAAGATTGGTATAATGAAAGCTTTGGTAGAGATTATTTAACGGTTTATAAACATAGGGATATTCAAGGAGCTTACAACGAGGTAAAAGAAATGGTCGAATGGCTGCTATTACCAAAGGGAGCCAAAATTCTTGATTTATGTTGTGGAATAGGTCGTCATTCGATGGCATTAACGGAATTTGGTTACCTAGTAACGGGCGTTGACCTGTCTCAAGTTTTATTGTCAGAAGCTAAGAACAATGACCGGGACGGTAAAGTTGAGTGGCTTCTTAGTGACATGAGAGCGGTACCGCGGGAACAATCCTTTGATGCTATCGTGAATTTGTTTACATCTTTTGGATATTTTGAATCAGATAATGAAAATCAAAAAGTTCTTCATGAAGTCTACAGACTATTAAAGCCTGGAGGTCAATACATCCTTGATTTTTTAAACCCAGGTTATGTGACAAATCATTTGGTTGCTGCTTCTGAACGAGAAGAAGATGGGCTGGTTATAAAGGAAGAACGGAGTTTAGAAGAGGGTTTCGTTTGCAAACGTATTACGATTTTTCAAAAAGGAGCACCTGATCGTAACTACTTGGAGCAGATTAAGCTCTACGATAAACGTATGATGTTGGAAATGATGAATCGCGCTAATTTAGTTGTTGATAAAGTTTACGGTAGTTATGAAGGCCAATCGCATGATGAGAATCTATCTCCACGCATGATATTCATAGGGCACAAAAAGTTATAAATCATTTCATTCCTTATAAGACTGTATGCGTGAAATATTACTCATCTATAAAGGAAGGGCTAATTTATGTATCGTTTGTATTCGCTTTTTAGAATTCTGATTATTGTTAGTACAGTTTTGAGTGGTTGCCAGTCCGCTAAAGCGGTAGTGACAGAATTGAAGACAACGGCAAATGCAACCGCAAATGCAACCGCAAATGCAACCGTAACCTCTTCAGATGAACCGTTGTCGTCTCAAATTATAAGTGAATTACCTTCCCGAGATTCCCAACCAGTAGTAGATTGGACACAACCTTCCGGAGGAGAATACCCCAAGCTCCTGAAGGAGGAAGCTGTATGGATCGATGTCTCTATTGACAAACAACGAGTTTACATTAAAGATGGTGAACGTACATTATACACCATGGTGACTTCTTCAGGGCTAGATACGTCTCCAGACAATTCAACTCCTAAGGGTACTTTCTATGTCCAGTCAGAAAGAGGAGAATGGTTTTATAACAAGTCCGAACATGAAGGCGCGAAGTACTATGTTTCGTGGAAGAACCACGGTGAGTTTTTGTTCCATACAGTGGCTATGGATAAGAGCGGGAATGTAATTGAAGAAGAAGCAAAAAAACTTGGTCAAAAGGCTTCCCATGGTTGTTTCCGTCTAACAATCTCAGATGCAAAATGGCTGTATGATCACATACCAGTTAAAACGAAGGTAGTTGTTCGCAATTAATGAAGCGAATATGAAACAATAAATTCCATTCATTTTGATTCTAAATGAATATAACTGAAAATATAGTCTGATTTTGCAGTGTGATTGTTAGAAATAAGGGAATAGTATCAATAAATGGAATCACTAGGTGAGGGAATTTTATTGAAAGACGTTCAAATATCAGTGCGCCAATTTGCTGTAATCGTGGTAATCTTTACAATTGGGACTACAATCCTGATTGGTCCATCGGGGCTTGCTGCTACTGCCAAACAAGATGCATGGCTCGCGGCTATTTTGGGAGTTGCCATAAATTTGTTAGTCGTATACTTATACAACAGAGTTAGTGATTATTTTCCCGACATGACCATAGTTAAATATAATGAAAAAGTGTTTGGAAAATGGCTCGGGAAGCTGATCTCCCTATTTTTAATTTTCTTTTCTTTCATCGGAGCAGCTACAGTTTTGTTTGAACTAGGAAATTTTATAAACACACAAGTGATGCCAGAAACGCCTATTCAAGCTATCAATATTATATTTGCAACCGTAGTTGTAATGGGGGTGCGTCTTGGACTCGAAACTATAGTCCGTGCTGCAGAGATTTTTTTTCCGTGGATCGTTATGCTCTTTATTATATTGGTTATTTGTCTTTTACCGGACGTTCGAATTGAAAAGATGCAGCCCTTTTTCACTGCTGGAGGGAAACCACTTATAAAAGCAGCCTTATCGGTGGCAAGTACTTCTTCCCTTCCTTTTATCGTGCTTTTTATGGTGTTTCCTGTTCATGTCAATCAATTTCGCAAAGCAAAAAAAGCTTTTCTGATTGCTACCTTAATGGGCGGAGTATTTTTCGTCATTATCACGTTTTTATGCATATCAGTATTGGGGGCTCATATGACAGAAAGACATATGTATCCAAGCTACGCTTTGGCTAAACAGATCAACATTGGTAATTTTTTGCAACGTTTTGAAATCCTTATAGCGGGGATATGGTTTTTAACTGTTTACTACAAGACAACCTTGTATTTTTATAGCTTCGTTATGGGACTCGCTCAGGTTTTAAATATAAAAGATTATCGTCCTATCGTTTTACCATTAGGGATGATTCTGGTTGTTTATTCGCTCGTAGTCTATCCAAATGTTGCATATATGACAGAATTTGATACCAAAACATGGGTATCCTACGCTTTAACCATTGGGCTCCTGTATCCGCTCCTTATACTAAGTGTTGCTGCAATTCGAAAGTCGATGACAAAAAACTAAAACCACTTAAAAATCTACCCATGCTAAATCTTGATGAAAATGACCTGATTCTACAACCTAAATATATTCCATAAATTAACTTTTGTGCGTTAAGCTGACGAAGAACGAGAGCACAATAACAACAGGCTGCCGGTTAAGCGAGGCCGCTGAAAAAGTCCAAATCATACAAACAGGGTACCTTACCTCAATTCTGAGGAAAGGTACCCTGTTTTCCTGTATAATTTAGTTAATTAATTTCAGGTGGTGTCTC
>NZ_JCAUAN010000043.1:0-49869 GCF_059691975.1 Paenibacillus sp. J22FR5
TGTATCGAACGTCAATACGATCTGATCTGTCGATGCCGCACCTACACTCGCTACATTCGTTGCTGCCGCCGTTGTGAATACTGGCACCTTCGAACCGAAGCTGCCTCCGATAATTTGTTGAATTGACGAAGGCGCAGCCGTTTCACGCGAATAGTCCGACAAACTTTCTCCCGTTGTATCATACGTAACTGTATCGCCTGCCAAAACTGTTGCCCCTGCCCCCAACGTCACTCGCAACGTCGTCGCGTTTTGCCATATCGCGCTACCGTCCGTTGTACCCAAGCTATGACTGTTGTTCACTGACAAGTTTGCAAGATTCGCCGTATCCCCGTTCACTTTGTTCGTAGGCGCATTAAAGACGATATCGAAATATTGTCCAGCTTGACGATAGGTAGTGTTACTATAATTCGGGCTTGCCGTGTTCATCATTAACGTTGCTGTTCCAAACGATCCTGTATTAATTGTATGAGCAGACTCGCTAATAGCACTTGTTCCCGCAGCATCTTTTAAGTTCCCGCTCGGATCAATGGTAACCGTATCATTCGTAAACAAAACAGCATCAGAGTCCAAATTAACAACCAACGTCTGATTGTCAGTCCAAGAAACGCTAGGCGCCGTTCCTAATGAACGTCCAACAGGAACCTTTACTACCGTAGATACATTGCTGTTATTGATTGTCTGATTCGTAGGAATATCAAAGAGAATGGTTATTGTGTCGCCTGCGCCTGCACCGTTCTCAGCTGCACCTGACTCCGCCGCTGTAATACTGGAAATATATGGAACTTGTAAATTCACAAGAGTAACTGCTACATTACCTGAGCTTCCATTCGCTTTATTCGCATCAGCGTACGTTACGACCATATTGTTGCCGAATGCTGCAACATTCAATTCAGAAGGAGTCGCCGCCGAATTCGTAGCGGTCGTTACAGGCTTGAATTTCCCTTTGAATATGCCCGTAGTTGGTCCTGTTTCCGTCAAAGTTAAATTAAAACCTGCCACATCGTCCGCAGAGGATACACTGACAGTCGTGGATTCTTGAACAGCCGGATTTAAATCCAAATCTGTATCATTCAACGATACTTCGATAACTTCCTGACCGCTTACGTTCAATCTTTGATAAGATAGAACCCCCGTCATCCGATCCTTGCGCTGCATCGTGGCTGTCGTGGTTGCATTAGCGGCATTGTCCGCCTTAAAAGCATCCGTGTAAGTGACCGTCACCTGCTCCAGGTTGTTTGCCACACCGATGACGCCAGCACCAGTAGAGTTGCCGATTGTGAACGTGCCGGTAAATACGCCCGTATCTGCACTTTCAGTCAAAGCAACGGTAATGCCTGTAGCATCTGTTATTGCAGATTTGACATCAACGTTGAGTGTTTCACCGGATGTAGTGTTGATAAGATCAGCGTCATTCACGGTGATAGTTACAGTCTCACCTACAACGGCGTAAGTTTTGTCCAGTGAAACAGTGCCTGTAACATGGTCTTTCCGTGTAATTGTGTGGGTCAGGGAAGATACATTACCCGAAACGTCGCGCGTGTCCGTGTAGCTTACCGTAACGGTGCTTCCATTCAAAGCTTGTATCGAAGGGCTCGATGACGTCGCATCGTTCATAACAAAAGTACCTGTGTATATACCCGTGTCTGCACCAGTTTCCGTCAATTGCAAAGAAAAACCCGTCGCATCGTCGGCAGAGGTCACCTGGACAGTAGCATTCTCCGCTGAACCGGCATTTAAATTCAAATCGTTGTCCGTCAATGTTACGGTAATAGCTTCGTTAAAGGCCGCTTTTGCCGGCGAAGCTGTAAGTGTAGCTGTGGAATAATCCTTGCGGATCAATGTGCTTGTAACAGTGTCGGAAGTATTATCAGCTTCCTTATCGTCCGCGTACTCCACGAAAAAGCCGCTGTTATTAGCAGGGGAAATCTCCGTTCCTACTGTAAAAGTTCCAGCAAACACTCCTGTGTTTACACCGGTTTCCGTCAATAGTAAGGAGAAGCCGGCGACTTCAGCCGTTGTCGTCAAATTCACAACTTGCGTCTGAACAGTAGTGGCATCGGTATTCAAATCAAGGTCAGACAGCTCAACCCGTACTACCTGACCATTATGTACAAGTCCATTCGAAATCGTGGCATTGGAACTGTTGTCTTTAAAACTCAAAGCCCCGGTCGCATGATCTCTTCTGGTAATCGTTTTGACAATCGGATTAAGCGTGTGGGAGGTATTCCAGTTCGGATCCAGAATGGTTACAGGGTTATTGTTCTGCACCTTTATTTCATCAACGGCCGGACTACCCGTATTTTCACTTACCAGCTTCAAGGAACCTTGAAAAATGCCGGTATTGATGCCTGTTTCTGTGAGCGTGATGCTAAGTGTTCGATTATCGTCAGGAGAAGAGACACTAACCGAGGTCGTTTCGACAGCGCCAGAATTGGTGTTCAATGTGCCGTCGCCGCCATTCGCATTGACAGTAATCATGACGCTTTCTCCCGCAGCCGCATACGAAGAACTGACCGACATGGAGCCCGCATAAGTAGCAGCGTGAGCTGTTTGAGCTGGTAAAAACGGCAGAAGTGAGCCTGCGACCAAAATCCCGCCTGTTACAACGGCCATATTGTTTTTAGACGAAGTCTCCTTCTTTCTACGATTAAACTTGCTTGGCTGAGCCACTTCTTTTTCTTCTGGATTCTGCTTCTTATTATCTGACATATAGGCCTCCTATAATGTAATCAAAATTTGAATTTATATATGATACTTTGATAACAAAGCCATCTAATCTCAACAAGCTACTGTTTGACTGGCGCGCTGCAATTCGCGCCATGCGTTTCGCAATGCGTCCTTTCGGACAGCATGCATCATTTCTTCAAACATGGACGATATTTCCTTTTCGAACTGTATGTAAGGGTCCAGATTTCCGTAAGCCTGTAAACCAATTCCCTTCTTCACATCCTCTACGGCCTCTATGAATTCCATCCAGTGGTGATCCAAAGCAGTTATCAGCGCCCGCTTTTCCACCTGTTGACTTCCATCGCCGTAAAGCTCTGTCAGTTCTTCGAAAACGATACAAATTTGAGGCGCGAGACTTGCCTTTATGCTGGCTGCCGTCACCTCATCTTGGCATTCCAGCCTGAGCGGCCTCTGATCGGGAAATACGCTTCGAACAGCTGCCATGATCCCCGCAAAATTCAACGACTCCACTGAATTCGCGAAAAAGCCCTCAACAATGTTCAAAATCACATCTTGTATAGACTCTGTTAACTTGGCATGTACATCCTCTGTTTCCAGAAGCTCGTTCCTGATCGAATACATCGCCAATCTTTGAAGATTAAGCACACAATCGAAGGCAAGGAGTTGTTTTCTAACAAAAACATGTTGTGATTCCACTTGTTTTTGAGCGTCACTGATTCCTTTGATGTAACGCTTTCGAGGGATAGGCTCTGACAAATCGAAATTAGCGTTTTCCAATTCGTCCAACATTTGTTCTGGATAATAATGCCATAACATTTCATCTTCCAAAGAAGCATAAAACCTTGAATACCCCGGATCCCCTTGACGCCCACTGCGTCCGCGAAGCTGGTTGTCGATTCGAGAAGATTCATGACGGGAAGTACCTAACACATATAGTCCGCCTAGCTCTTCTACACCAGGCTCAAGCTTGATGTCTACCCCTCTTCCGGCCATGTTCGTAGCAATCGTGACTGCGCCATACGTGCCTGCCTTTTCAATGATTTTCGCTTCTTCGCTAATATGCTTTGCATTTAATAATCGATGTGGAATTCCTGCTTCGTTAAGCAGAGAGCTAACATATTCCGACCTTTTGATATCTTCGGTTCCAACAAGCACAGGCTGTCCGGTTTCATGGATACGTCTTATATCTTCTATGACTCTATTAAATTTCGCTTCTTCCGTGAAAAATAATAGATCTCGCAAATCTTTGCGAATGACAGGTCTATGGGTAGGGATTCTCACAACATCTATACCGTAAATATCACGAAGCTCGTCCTTAGACTCCATCGCAGTGCCCGTCATGCCGCATATTTGGGCGTACATAGCGAAAAAACTTTGCAAGGTTATCGTTGCAAGGGTTTTTGGCTGCCCTTGAACCAGAATCCGCTCTTTTGCTTCTATAGCTTGATGGAGTCCTTCCATAAACCTTCTTCCTAACATGGGCCGTCCTGTGTTCGGGTCGATAATAACTGCTTCCTCGGTTCCGTCATCATGGCGGATAATGACATAATCAACATCTCGTTTGAAAACATAGTTCGCTCGCAATGCCTGAACTATAAAATGATAGAGTTCCGAATGCTCCTGCTTTGTCAAATTATCAACAGAAAAAAGATCTTCACAATAATCCATTCCTTCTTCCGTTAACACGACATGTTTATGGGACTCCATGATCTGAAAATGGCTTTCACTAAGTTTTTTTATTTTCTCGTCAATAAAATATAAATACTGTTGTCCATTACCTGGAGGCGCCGAAATAATTAAAGGAGTGCGCGCTTCATCTATCAGGATACTGTCCACTTCGTCTATAATGATATCGTATAAACCACGCTGAACCTTTTCTCCTGCGCTCAGCACCAAATGATCCCTTAAATAGTCAAACCCAAGCTCCACATGTGTGGAATAAATAACATCTTTTAGGTACTGCTCCTTCCTTACAGCAGGAGACATTCCAGCAATGATGCAACCAACGGTAAGTCCAAGCATGCGAAAAATTTCTCCCATCTTGCGACTATCCCGCTCAGCCAAATATTCGTTTACTGTAGCAATATGTACGCCGTTCCCTTCCAAAGCTTGCAAAAAAGCAGGGAACACAGCGGTTACTGTCTTGCCTTCCCCCGTCTTCATTTCTGCAATATGCCCTCTGTAGAGCATGATTGCCCCGTAAAGCTGAACATCGTGCACAACAATTCCTAAGACTCTACGGCATGCCAGCTTAACCAAAGCATATGCCTCAGGTAGAAGAACTTCTCCAGGGGTTCCGCTTTGGATCTGTTCGGCTAGTTCTTTTGACCGATGCTGCAATTCATCATTTGCCAAACTTTCTTCCATCTCTAGATACAGATTATTGATTTCACTAATGATAGAGACAATATCTGCCGGCAACTGCATTTGATTTCGAGTTATACTTTTTAATAATCGAGTAAGCATTCTACTATCTGTCACCCCCTTCTAGTGAAGCTCGATTTACTTGAGCTACGACCTTTTAGTCAAAAACAGAATTATACAAATGCTCACTGTATTTCGACATTCCCGTCATAATACTGCAAATTAAACTGTAAACTTTCAATTTGTTAGATCTTTCGACCTAATTATAACTAATTTTGGTTAGTATGGCTATCAATAGTCTAGAAAAACTAATCCCAAAGACCCGAAATTCAAATTTTACATGCAAATTATGCATGGGTCATACTTCCTAGTTTTCTTCGATTCGACAAGATATAACGAATAACCTTTTTTATTCGACATTATCTCCCGCGATTCAAATAGTTATTTTTCTGTAAACTATATTTTACATCACATAACTGCTTCAATAAAAAAAGAAGCCCTATTGCATTTTTCTCAACAAAAGGAGGCTTCCTCTAGGAATTTTTCATCGTTTTTTCCCTATTTCTTCCTAAATTTGATCAAATCACAAAGCCCCACGAAAAAAACAACAATCGTCGTGAGCACGATCATTCGGAAATCCCAGGCATTCGGAAACTCATTCATTTTGGTATCCGTGGCCCGAAGGATCAGTACAAAAAATAACAACACCAAATCAAAAAACATGCAATAAGCCATACGTGCCGAAAGTTTATAGAGCGGAAGTTTGTCTATCATTTTGCCGAATCCAAATAAATCACTCCACTTTCCGGATTCAGACTTCGACTTCTGGGGGGGATCGCAATCATCCTTCTTCTTGTCAACGATCGGCTTTGGCTCGTTTGACATTCTCCTGGCCAACTCCTTGCAACGGTTCAGCAGCATCCTGCCACATCAGTACGGCTCCGATGAAGCTTACACCTACAATGAAAATCCCCCCCAAAGGTGATAGTAGCTTCACTTCCCATGTCAAGATAATAGCTAGAAAGCTTACTAACATTAAAATATAAGCACCTGTAATCTTCATTGAGTTCCTTGCCATGATCTCTTACACCTCCCTTTTATATGAAGCTAAAGTAGTATATGAGAGATTCATAGATGACGTGTTAGGCGGCAATCCTCATCTCCATCACGGCAAAAAGACCTAAGGGGTCGTCACCCACTCAGGTCTTTCGCTCTAAGCATTTTTACTTATCTGTTCAATAAGCTTCCTACGTATCGCAGCAATTCATTCGCGCAAACCGGGCAATAGCCATGCTCATCGATCAACTGTTTCGTCACGTCGTTAATTTTCTTCAGCTGCTTCTCATCCGGTGTTTTCGTGGATGTTGTAATCTTCACGATGTCCTTCAGATCAGCGAATAGCTTCTTCTCAATGGCTTCACGCAGACGCTCGTGAGAGCTGTAGTCGAACCTTCTGCCTTTGCGTGAGTAGGATGAGATGCGGATCAAGATCTCTTCGCGGAACGCTTTTTTCGCATTTTCCGATATACCAATTTGCTCTTCAATGGAACGCATGAGCCGCTCATCTGGATCCATTTCCTCACCGGTTAACGGATCTTTAATTTTCCCCCAGTTGCAGTAGGCTTCAATATTATCCAAGTAGTTATCGAAAATGGTTCTAGCCGACTCCTCAAAGGAGTAGACGAACGCTTTCTGCACTTCTTTCTTGGCAATATCGTCATATTCCTTACGGGCAACGGAGATGAAATTGAGGAAGCGCTCCCGCTCATCCTTAGTAATCGATGGATGCTGATCCAAGCCATCCTTCAATGCACGCAGCACATCCAAGGCATTAATACACTGGAGGTCCTGGCGGATTAAGGCACTAGAAATTCGGTTAATAACATAACGCGGATCAATACCGCTCATGCCTTCTTCTTGATATTCATTTTGCATTTCCTTCAAATCGGCTTCTTTGTAGCCTTCTACAACTTCACCGTCATACATGCGCATTTTCTTGATCAAATCCATGCCTTGCTTCTTCGTTTCCTTCAAACGTGTAAGAATGGAGAAGATCGCGGCCACACGAAGTGCATGCGGCGCAATATGGATGTGCGACATATCACTCTGTCCGATAAGCTTGTAGTAAATTTTTTCTTCATCGGACACGCGCAAATTGTAAGGGATCGGCATGACAATCATACGAGACTGCAAGGCCTCATTTTTCTTATTGGCGATAAAAGACTTATACTCCGTTTCATTCGTATGCGCGATAATTAACTCATCGGCACTGATAAGGGCGAAGCGGCCCGCCTTAAAATTCCCCTCTTGCGTAAGTGAGAGCAAATTCCAAAGGAATTTCTCATCGCATTTCAGCATTTCCTGGAACTCCATGATTCCCCTGTTCGCCTTATTCAGCTCGCCATCGAAACGATACGCGCGCGGATCCGACTCGGAACCGAACTCTGTAATCGTCGAGAAATCGATACTTCCTGTTAAATCGGCAATATCCTGAGATTTGGGATCTGACGGGCTGAAGGTACCAATCCCCACACGCCCTTCTTCGGAGACAAAAACACGCTCCACATGCACATCTTCAATACAACCGTTATACTCCGTTTTCAAACGCATTTGGCACGATGGACATAAGCTGCCTTCAATTTTCACATTAAGCTCGCGCTCGATCTCTAAACGCAACTCCATCGGAATTAAATGAAGTGGCTCCTCGTGCATTGGACACCCTTTGATGGCGTAGACTGCACCCAAATCGGTTTTGGCAAATTGCTCTAACCCTCGCTTCAACATCGTCACAATTGTGGATTTCCCACCGCTTACAGGACCCATTAGCAATAAAATACGTTTGCGAACATCCAATCGACGGGCAGCGGAATGGAAATATTCTTCCACCAGCTTCTCAACGGCACGATCTAGACCGAAAATCTCTTGGTTGAAAAATTTGTAGGATTTGTGGCCGACTTGGTCGTTGATGCCTTGCGAAGCAATCATATCATAGACCCTCGAATGTGCAGTTCTCGCGAGTCCAGGATTACTGCGAAGCAATTCTATGTACTCCGCGAACGTACCGGTCCAGCTCAATGAATCCTTCTCCGTACGATGCTCTGAAATTCTTTTGAATATGTCCATGGGTACCTCCTTTCACTGCTGCCTTTTTGGCAATAGGTCAGCTCGTGATGGTGAATTGTGTACTACAATCCTATGCACCCAAGAAGGATAACTTGCCCGAAATTTTAAAGAGAATATCGATTTGTTCCTTTCTCCAAAAATGTCCGTACCTCATTGGAAAACGACCGCCCCCTTGAAAACTAGATGAAAACAAGAGGAGAAAGGGGTTGACGCAAAGTGAAAACCAACCAATTCCACATCTGGATTGTGTTGTAGGTAGGGCATGCAGTGGAGGCTTATTCCGAAGACCTTCACAATTTACTCGAGGAGAATAACTGGATTTCCTACAGTTAATTTATTCCAAATCGCCTGCCATGAGCACGGTCGCGACGCCGACCTTCGCGCCGTGCAGCAGCGCACGGCGGCGCTGCTGCAGGAGCACCATCTCCCAATAATGGGAGATGGTGCTCCGCCCCGGAGGCCGGCCGTGAATGGCCGACCAAGAGCATCGAAAGGCCAGATAGGATCAGCCTTCCATCAATCGACGCATGCCCAGCTCGGTGCACTGAGCAATCTCTTCAAGATGAGCGGCGCACAGCTCCACCGCCTCAAGTGTCAAGCGAGCACTCCGCTCGCAGAAGTACTCATCCAGCAGCACGCGTCCGAGCGACCAGTCAGCAAGTGAGATGTGTTTCCCGAGCATGTCGCCAACGCCAGCTGCAATATCGCTTGCTGTGACGATGTCAGTATGCTCAAGTCGGCGAAAATCGCCTCAGGCGCTGAGCAAGGGATCGTCTGCTTGAAGCCGCGAACGATCAGCAGTGCGCCCACGGATGCGAAGCCGTCGACAGATGGCGCGGTAGGCACCGACAAGAACGGTCGATTCGTACGATGGATGGCTGACGAAACGGAAAATGTCGTGAATCGTGCCCGTACCCACGGCGCACATGCGAAACTTTTACCCTTCCAATCATTCAGCAATTCACTCAAATCTCTCATCTCCTAACCTGTACATCTCCCCCCAAATCTAGTTCAACCTATGCTATAATGAAAGCCATTCTAACAGACTTTTTGCACGAAAAGAGGAGAACAAACCTCATGCCGATCCAAACCGAAACCGAATTGTATGCCCCGATTAAACACTTCTTTGAGCAGCGTGGCTATACCGTTCGCGGGGAAGTCAAGCACTGTGACTTAGTGGCAATTCGTGGCGATGAGCCACCGGTTATTGTTGAATTGAAGAAGAGCTTTAATATCCCGCTTCTCGTCCAAGGAATTGAACGACTGAAGCTTACGCAAGACGTATATGTCGCTTTTGAGCTTCCTAACAAAGGAAAAGCCCCCCATCGCTTGCAATGGGAGGAGATTCGTCGACTTTGCCGAATGCTGGGACTTGGCGTCTTGACTGTCCAATTCTACAAACGCAAACAGCCCACAGTCGATCTCGTCTGTGAGCCTACACCTTATACCCTACGCCCCAACAAAAGGGCTTCTGGGAAGCTTATGACCGAATTTCATGAACGCAGCGGCGACTATAATGTAGGAGGAAGTTCTGGGCAGAAGCTGATGACAGCCTATCGCGAGAAATCACTTCATTGCGCCTATCTGATGCAGCAGCACGGTCCATTAAGTCCACGCAAGCTGCGTGAATTTACTAGCAACATGAATGTGAGCTCGCTTCTGCAGCAAAACTACTATCGTTGGTTTGTCAGACAAAGCCGCGGTATCTATCATCTTACCTCTAGCGGCGAGAAAGCTTTACAAGAGTATGCTCACGTAGTAGCAGCTTTCCCAACCGTGTCTATCCCCTAATCTTTTCTTATGTCTGCTCTTTACGAACGAATAACAACCCGATGCACATTCGCTTCCTCATTCATGCGCAGCAGCGCCTTGTTCATCCAAATTGCCGCCTGTGAGCCTTCCCCCATGGCGATTGTCACCTGCTCCGCATGAACGCCAACATCGCCAGCTGCCCAGACGAACGGGACGCTCGTCATCTTACTGCGGGGATCGGTCATAATATGCCGATTCTCCATGCGTTCAGCGCCAAGCTGACGCGCCAGATCCGACTTCACTTCATTCCCTCCGAAAGCAATGAAACCACGCTCTGCTTGAAGGCGCCCGCCGTCTCGAAGCGCGACTCCCTTGAAACGTCCAGGTGAATCGACCTCAATCTCTTCAATATCTTCCGCAACATAAGTAATGCCCTTGTTCTTCATTTCCATCAGGTACTCATTTTTCACTGCCCGATTTTGGTGATTTATATAGGTCATCTTTTCTGTTCGATCGCGGAGCTTAATGGCCATAGCTGCTCCGGCATCACCGGAGCCCATCACTAGCGTATTCCTATCCCTAATCTCGTATCCGTCGCAATCGGGACAAACATATACGGTTAGTCCCAAGCATTCTTTCAGGTTTGACAGTTCAGGCATGCGATCCATTAAGCCCGTTGCTAACAGAAGCGTCCTAGCTTCATAGCCTTGACCACTTTTTCCCCATAGCTCGAAGCCTTCACCGATTTTTGCTTTAGCGATAGCCTGTACAACTTCATCTTGGACAAAAGTAACCCCGAGCTTTTCCGCTTGCAATCTGCCTAATCGACGCAGTTCCTCGCCCGATACCCCATCTGGCCAACCTAGAATATTATGATAGCTTCTGCATAAGGTAGAACGGCCGTAACCCGCATCAATCACAAGTACGCTATGTTCGTATCTTCCTAATTGAATAGCCGCTTGAAGTCCTGCAATGCCTCCCCCAACGATAATACTGTCTAATTTCTCCATTAGAACAATTCCCCTCTTCTTCAATTCTCTACCTTCTAGGATAACCGAATTGAGGGGCTCTCATCCTTGTAGGCCTATCGATTCTTGATTGACCAGACTAAACCAAATTGCGTCAAGGAAGCCAGCAGCAGGATCCATGGAATCCAGCCGCCATCCAAGTCGCTGCCGAAGGAAATGAGTACCAGAATGGAAATAACCCGACCGACATTTAAGAAAAATTCTCGCACAACCACACTTTCTACTTTCAATTCCCCTTTAAGAGGAAGCCTGGCGATCAAACTATAATAGTAGCCTGTCATCGTATTCCCTTGAAGCGGTGCGAAGATCGAATACAGAACCATAAAGCCGACCACGGACCATACATTTAAACTTCCTAAAATGCAGGAGATTCCAACGAGATAACCTACTGTCGATATCGTCAAATAAACCCTCGCCCTGCCCGCGTTCGCATACTTCGAGATAAAGATACCCATCACAATACTTAAGCTCGAATAGAGAACACCGAGATACCCTACCAAATCTTCACGCGGCAAAACCTTGAATAAAAGAATGTTCGGTAGAAACAACATGGTACCTTGGAGCAAGCCCATGCCGAAGAAGCCAAGCAGCGCTTTCGACCACTCTTGCTTTTTCTTCATGATAAGTCCCGTATATTTTAAATAGTACACACGATGATGACCGCCTGAAGCCTTGATTTTCAAGGAGATCAGTGCTGCCAGTAAGAACATAAAGAAAGCAATAGCGAAGACGATCGTGTATCCGCTTAACCCCTCTTTTAATCGAATAATGAAGCCAGCAAGTGCCGGTCCTGCAAGTGTAGCCGCTGTGAAAAACATCATATTATAGGCGAGATAGCGTATCCGATTCTGCTCGGTCGATACGTCATACATCAGGGTTAAATAACCGACCCAGTAGAAGCTGCCCGCTAATCCATTAAATATCGCAAAAAGGACGTAATAATCGACAAGCCGCTCCCCAGCAATACTCACACTTAAATAGAAGAGACCAATCAGTACAATACCCAGTCGGTACGATACCATACGATCCTTCTTCTTAATCATGTAACCGCCAATGGCGAATCCAATTGGTGTTAAGATATAGACGATCATGCTGTAGGTCCCATTCACGACGACACTATGCGTTAACCGCCATAAGTATAAATTGAGAAACAACCCTGACATGGAAGCTCCGAATTGAAAAATGGAATGAATAAGTAATGAAATGACAGCCTCATGAGACAGCTTTTTCTCTAATGGAAGCGCATTCCCTCTGTGCTGCAGCCAAGCTCTGATTTTAAGATTCATGGTAGACCTCCAGTCCTCTTCATTGTAACAGCCATTTCTTCATCTGTTAAACAGCAAAAAGCCTCAGCATTGGCGCTGAGGCTTGACGTACAGGGAAATTAAGGCTACTTCTTAAGGCTATCCCATGTTTTCTGGAATTCATCCAACATTTGATCTTTCGTGTACTTCTTAGCTACGTAACCTTGCATGATATCACCGAATTTTTTACTGGAAGCTTCTCCACCTGGGAATTTAAACCAGTTCCAGCTCAATGTTTTGCCTGCTTTGCTATACGCAATGATGTCAGCTGCTAATGGTCCAAGTACTTTCTCGTCAGCAGGGATTGTTTTGAACGCTGGGATAAACTTGAACTCTTCTGTGATGTATTTCTTACCGACATCGGAGCTAACCATCCAATTTAAGAATTTCTTAGCTTCGTCTTTAACTGCAGAGTTTTTGTTGACAACCCAGTTATTCGGTACACCTACGAACAATTTGTCGTTCGCAGCAGCATCATCACTGATCGGCATTGGCAAGAAGCCAATTTTGATGTCTGGGTTTGTTTTTGTAATTTGAACTTGTGTCCAGTTACCTTGTTGCGTCATAGCTGCTTTACCTGTTGCAAAATCCGTTACTTGTGTGTTGTAGTCTGTTTGCAATGGGTTTTTGTTGCCATATTGCAGTTGCAAGTCAAACAATTTCACCCATTGGTTGAACACTTCGTTACCAGAAATCTTCGCAGTGCCTTTGTTCAAGCCATCGATGAACGCATTCGGATCCTTCTGATAAGCAAATGGAAGGTTTACGAAATGGTTTCCAAGTACCCACCACTCTGCATAGCCTGTTTCAAAAGGTGTGATGCCTGCATCTTTTAGCTTTTTAGCCGCTGCTTCTAATTGGGAGAACGTTTTTGGCAATTCAGTAATACCCGCTTTTGCAAAAAGGTCTTTGTTGTATTGGAAGCCGTAGCCTTCCAAGTTTAACGGTTGACCATACAATTTACCATTTTTGGTCATTGGCTCTTTCGCTACATCAACAAGGTCTTTCACCCATGATTGATCGGAAAGATCTTCAAGGTTATCGATCCATTTATCTAGATCCGTGAAACCACCATTGTTGAAAATGTCCGGTTTGTCACCAGCATTAAATTTCGCAAGAAGGGCTGCGCCGTAATCTGCTCCACCGCCAACGGTGTCGACTTGAATTTTAACATTCGGGTTCAGCTTCTGATATTCTTGCACCATTTTCCCAAGCTGGTCTGCTATCTCTACTTTAAATTGGAAAATTTTAATCGTAACAGGTTTACCGCTCGCTGCAGGTGTTGTTGTTGCTGTAGAAGCACCTGTGGTTGGTGCTGGGCTTGCTGTCTCGGTTTTTTTTCCGCAACCAGCTGCTAGTACGGATAAGGATAGTACAGCCGCCATTGAGACCATTGTTAATTTTTTCATTGAGGTAATGCCTCCCTTTTTAAATGTTACTTCACTTCATCTGACAAAGCTTGTTAGTTCATCGCTTGCTTACATGATTCATTGTAAACACTTACATGCTCAGTTAACACCGAGTATATTGAACATAAAGGTGGAATATCTTGCACATATTTGCAAATATGTCATCCTTTAACTGAACCCGCTGTAATGCCTTCTACGATATGCTTCTGCAAGAATAAGAAGAAGATAACGATAGGCAATACACTTAGCGTTAACCCAGCTAATGCTAAATCCCACTGTTTCGTATATTGACCGAAGAAGGAGAATGTAGCCAGTGGAATGGTCCGCAGCTCTGGATTACCTAATACAAGAGATGGCAGCAAATAATCATTCCAAATCCACAAACTATTCAAGATGATAATCGTAATCGACATCGGCTTCAGCAATGGAAATACGATTTTCCAAAACACACCATACGGTGAGCTGCCATCTACTTTGGCTGACTCTTCAATTTCCAACGGGATGGACTTGATGAAGCCATGGTATAAGAAAACATTCAAGGAAACGCCAAACCCGTAATAGCATGCTACCAATCCGAGCTTACTATCCATCAGACCTACTTGACTTGCAACGCGAACGAGCGGAATCATGATCGATTGGAACGGAATGACCATCGCTGCAACGAACGCCAAGAAGACGAGATTATTGAACTTACTGGCCTTTCTGACCATACGATAGGCGGCCATTGAGGAAATAAGCACGAGCCCTACATTACTTAATACGGTAATGAATAAGGAGTTGAAGAACGCCTTCGGAAACTTCATGATTGACCAAACTTTGGTGTAGTTATCGAAATACAACGAGCTTGGAAGTTTAGCTGTATTGGCTGCCAGCTCAGGAAATGTCTTTAAGGAATTCACGATAACGAAGTAAAACGGAACTAAGAATAGCAAAGCAATCAAAATGCCGAGCACTTCTAAGCCAAATAATCGGCCTGTGTATTTTTTGACGGAATCCATTAAACCTCAACCTCCTTACGCTTGGTGTACATCACTTGGATGGTTGAAATGATCGCAACTACGACGAAGAATACGAGAGCTTTAGCCGTACCTAAGCCATAGCGATTATTACGGAAAGCTTCTTGATAAATATTGATCGAAACCGATTCAGTGGAATTGAACGGTCCACCTTTGGTTAAGGAGAAGTTCAAATCAAAGATTTTGAATGACCACGAAATCGTCAAGAACAAGCAGACGGTCACCGCTGGCATAATGAGCGGAACGATGATGCTGCGCAGCACTTGTAAGCGTGAGGCGCCATCTATGTACGCTGCTTCCAGCATATCCTTCGGTACATTCGACAAGGCCGCAATGTAGATGATCATGAGATAGCCAGCGCCTTGCCATACACTTACAATGACAATCGCCCAGAAAGCGGTTGATGAAGTCCCTAACCATGGAAGATTGAAAAATCCGATACCGGTTAGATCGCCTACGGTTGCAAACCCTTTTACAAAAATAAACTGCCATATAAAGCCGAGCAATAAGCCCCCAATCACGTTAGGCATAAAGAAGATCGTGCGCAGCACATTTCTTGCCTTCAATGCTTGTGTAAGCAGTAGGGCTAATAAAAAGCCTACAAGGTTCGTAAGAATCACATTGGTTACCGTCAAACGTGATGTGAAGCTAAACGCATTGCGATAATCCTTATCATGGAATAAAATTTGCTTGAAATTGTCTAATCCATTTAAGGTTACATTTGTCGTTACGCCATTCCATTCTGTAAATGAATAATAAATACTCATCAGAAATGGAACGAGGACCACAACACTAAAGAATAGCAATGCAGGTCCAATAAATACCCATTGCTGCAGCCATCCCGATAACATATTTTTCGTTTTCACTGGGAAATCCCCCTTACCATTTTACTTCTATTCCTCAAGTATAGAGATCTCCATGCCCCTGAAACACTGACGATAGTGATGCATTAGGTGGAATTTGTTGACCTCTCCTGCTACAATGTAGGGGAAAATCCCATTATAGAAACCGAGCTGATGAAGCCTGATTAGACACAGTATTCGCAATAAATTGATCTTATTTCTGCTCATTGCCACTCTCGTGCCCTTCCTCACTTCCCTTGTTGTGTCCTATTTCTTCACCAAACAGAAGGTGACAGAAGATACGTTGACCAACAATTCCGCCTTACTTTCACAAGGTAAAACGAATCTCGTGAATTATCTCGATGGCGTGGTCCAAGCCTCATCCACGATTTACACCGGGATTCATCTTGCCGAGCTCGGCCAGTTTTATGATATTATCCAGTCCCAACGTGATATCGATTATATGAGTGATAAAGTAATCAAAAGCGGGCTACAGGTCATGTCCCATTCCGTCAAGGAAATTAAACAAATTTACCTTTACGCCTCGGTTAGTGATCGTTCTTATCTCGCAAGCAATGACTCTCAAGTGAGTTCTATCGGTAAATATCAAGGATTGCGAAATTTTCCTTCGAAACAGCTTGTCTATTTCGAAACAACACACCAAAGCCATTCATACGATTTAACGCTCACCGTGTATTCTGCGCCAATGCCTGTTATCTCTATGCACCGTAAAATCATGTATTCGCCTAATAATACGTCGATCGGTGAGCTTATTATTGATTTGAACTTGGATCTTGTTTCTGACATTTCCCGAAATTTATTTACCAGTGAGCAAGAAGAGCTCTACATATTGGATGAAACCGGACATATTGTTTATGGGCCTGATCCATCCAAATGGGGTCTTTTATTAGAAGGCAGCTGGGGAGATGAAGCGATTCACAGCAATCTTAACAAAGGAAGCTACGAATGGAATAAAGGCGCTTTTGCGGGGATTAATATGTATGAGAAAATGCGCACAGATTATCTGAATTGGACGATTGTAAAACGCCTTCCGTATGAACAATTGACCAGAAATGCTAGGCAGTTGACCTTCATTAACGCCCTCATCCTTTCCTTCTTTATGCTGATTGTGATGGCCGGCACAGTGTATATTAGCATTCGTTTTACAGCTCCTATCAAGCAATTGATTCGTTACATTACACGGATTCAAACAGGGCAAGTTGGGCTTGGTGATCATCATAGTGACATTGAATTGACCCGAGCCGATGAGATGGGGATTCTAGCGAACCGCTTCCACGGGCTCATGCAGGACTTGAATCAAATGGTGATGCGCGAATATCGGCTAGAACTGGCGAATAAATCGAATCAGCTGATGGCGCTGCAAGCGCAAATCAATCCACATTTTCTGAATAATGCCCTGCAATCCATCGGAACACTAGCCTTGCAGCACGAAGCACCTAAGATCTATACACTGATTAATTCTCTTGCCAAAATGATGCATTACAGCATGAATACGAACGAATCCATAGTTCCTCTGCGGAAAGAAATCGACCATATTAAGGCTTATTTGGAGCTGCAGAAGCAGCGTTTTGAACATCAATTTGATATTGTCTACGACATTGAAGAGGGAACCCAGATCTTTTCTGTGCCCAAAATGATTCTTCAACCACTTGTCGAAAATTATTTCAAGCATGGCTTTAAACCAAGTCAATCAGAAGCTGTGGGCATCTTGCGCATTGAATCTATGAAGCTGGTCACGCCCGAGGGGGACTTCTTGAAGCTCACCGTGGCGGATAATGGTATCGGAATGACCGAGCAGCGGATCAGCGAAGTACGTATTCGATTAAAAGCCTCTTCCGTCGCAGACGATTCCTATATCGGGCTTCGCAACGTGCTAACTCGCGTTCAGCTTTATTTTAATGATGATGCAGCGTTGGATATTGAGCATGTGCATCCCCAAGGTGTGCGGATTGTCATCCTTATTCCGATGAAAAAGGGAGTTACCTGAGATGAAAGTATTACTTGTAGATGATGAGAAACATGTCCGAGATGCGATCCGATTGCTTGTAAATTGGAAGCAATATGGGATTGATACCATTCTGGAAGCACCTGATGGTGAAGCAGCTATTACGCTCGTTCGCAGTGAGCATCCTGAGATTATTATGACGGATATGATGATGCCCATCATGAACGGTGTCAAGCTGCTAGAGTGGATGCATCGGCATGCCCCTGACTCCAAAACCATCGTCATCAGCGGCCACGACGACTTCTCTTTACTTCGACATACGGTGAAGTTTGGCGGAACGGACTATATTTTAAAACCGATTGATCCGGATCAGTTGAACGAGGCTTTGGATAAAGCTATACAAACTTGGCTCAAGGATGAGGAGCTCCGTCATACGAATCGCGAGCTGAATATCGAGGTTAATCAATTCAAGCCGATTTACTGGGACAAGTTGCTTTCGGCACTAATCGCCGAGCCAAGTACGTATGAACCGGTGTCTGAGCAGCTAGAACGCGAACTTCATTTATCCAGAAGCGTTGCAACGTGTCGTGTTGCCATTCTCTCTTTAGATACGATGGAAGCTAGTATTAAGAATAAATTTAGTCAAAATATCGATCTTCTTCTCTTCTCATTGATTAATATTTGCAATGAATTCATCGTTCCCCAGAAGCGCGGCTATGCGTTCCGACATTGGCATAATCCCAACGAAATCGTTCTCTTCTTATGGTCAGCTCCATCAATCGCAGAGGAACTGCTGTCGACCATTAATGATGGCATTCGAACTGCTCTGCATGCCCGTGTGGACTTTGGAATTGGGAGTGAACACAGCTTTCCAAATCAATTGAAATTGTCTTATCAGGAAGCGCGAGATGCGCTTCGGCAACGCAATCTGAAAGCCAAAGAAACTTGGATTCATAACAACTGGCAATCGACCAAGGCGTCACAAACAACACTGACGTTTCACCAATTTGAGGAGCAGACTCTTCTTGCCTTGCGAAGTGGGAATGTGGAACAGATTCAGGATATCGTTCAGCAATGGATCGACGCTGTACGAAGTTGCGAGATTATCACGCCCGAACAACTTGAACATTGGTGGGGCGAATATCGGGTGATGATGCGTCGCTGGGTTCAGCAGTTGATCCCCAATAGCCGCGAGGAAGAGATCCATCCGTTGCTCCTGGAGGATAGCGCAGCCGCGATAATTACACTCGACGAGAAAGGCATCCTATCCTTATCTCTCTGGCAGCAAGAGCTTACTCGGAGCCTCGTTCAAGTATCTAAGCTTCATCTTGAGCGTCAGCACAAGGACAACAATGTGATTTTTGAAATCGCCAGCTTTCTGGAGAAGCATTATCATGAGGATATTTCGCTTGCGGATATTGCCAGCCGCTTCTATCTCAGCCGCGAGTACATTTCGCGCAAATTCAAGCAGGAGTTTGAAGTCAATCTCTCTGATTACTTAGGGCAGATTCGGATGAGCAAAGCCAAAGTGCTGCTCTGTAATCCAAATCTTCGTATTTCACAAGTTGCTGAGATGGTTGGCTATCAGGATGAGAAGTATTTCAGCAAGGTTTTCAAAAAAATGTCAGGCATGACCCCCAATGAATATCGAAAAACAGCGAATTCTATCTAATATTCCGAGAAAATAATGGAATATGCTATACTAGTAGTAAGAGGTGATTTTCATGAGTATGCCCATGGAGAATGCAACGGCGAATTCTTTTCCCCGCACGTCGAAGGCAACTCGGGTCAAGAAGAAAACGTATGTCTTCCTATTTGTGGGTTGGGTCATGCTGATCGCAATCGGAGTAGCAGCTACGATGATGTACACAGAGCATCTGAGGCAACAAATATCGACCGATATCGCACAGCAAACCCAGCAGCAATTACAAGTCATTCAACAAGATTATCAGAAGCAAATCTCTCAATTGAAGGATAGTGTCACTTCCGATATGAAGACTTTGCAAGCCAAAGTAGATTCCTTGAATGAACTACTGGCTTTCACCAAAGATAGCGCTAACAGCAAGACCGATAATAGTAATCAACTTTATACGCAGCTAGCTGACGTCAAGAAGAAGCTAGATGAGCTGACCAAAAATCTGGATGTGTTGAAATAATGACAGCGAATTCCATTCAGCAAATCAACCGTGTTATGTTGCTTGCCAGTGCCCCCTTTCTAGGTATGCTGATTTGGCTGCTCTTTGTCTCCCTGCATATTTCCATCCCAGTAAAGGCTCCCGAGGCACAGACACCGATTAATTTCCATCAAGAAATGCTCGCCATGAACAGTCTGCTAACCCAATCGAATAACGATGCCGTTCAAACCAAAACCATTATTCAGCAGTATTTCCAGCTGTATGAGAAAAGCACGGCAGAAGTAACGGCCATGCTCCAAACGGCTGTTGCTACTGTCGTGAAACCCGGACTTATCTATGATGCACGTATTACAGCCAAGCTCGGCAGTCCAATTCGTCAAGCCAATTCTGACAATATCGACATTCAATTGTTCGCTTTGAATGAAAACCACTATTCAGGATATGCTCTTAAAGTAAACCTCAAAAGTGATAAAGCGATTAAGCTCGTCTTGGGGAACGATAAGCTCGGCTCCAGCGAAACAACCTTAGCCGCAGCCTCGCGTTATGGCGCCGTTGTTGGGATCAACGCAGGCGGCTTCGCGGACGACAATCGTGGCAAGCGCTATCCGTTGGATACCACGGTCATGAATGGGAAATATGTGAACGGCTTCTTTCCCACCAACAATGAGACGGCATTCATCGGTTTGAACAAAGATCGCAAGCTCATCGGCGGCAAGTTCAGCTCGCAGGCCGAACTCGACAAGCTAAACCCTTTGATGGGAACAACCTTCGTCCCTGTCCTTATGAAAAATGGCAGCAAGATGGCCATTCCCTACCAATGGCAGAGCTCACCTGCTAGAGCAGCTCGAACAGTAATGGCCAATTACAAGCATGATCAGCTTTTATTCCTTGTCACCGACGGTTACGATGAGAGTGGTAATTCCGGCGCTACGCTTGCTGAACTGCAAGACAAAATGCAGCAGTTAGGCGTCGTGGATGCTTACAATCTCGATGGCGGCGGCTCTACGACACTCGTCTGGGGCGGCAGCGTGATCAATCGACCTTCCGATGGTCGACTGCGACCGCTGGCTACGAACTTCTTATTTTTCAAATGACCCAAATTATTCACACAAATTTCGTTTCTTTTTTGGGGATGGTTGGGTATAATAAGCCTTAACTATGTGCAAAAATGTTTCTTTAACCCTATAGGAGGTGCAGCAATGTTCGGTTTATCCACAACATTTTGGCTCGTTAATTCCGTTTTTCTATTATTCATCGTCGCAATGATGACGGCTTCCTATAACGAGGACAAAACAAAAGGCCTTTAATATCAAGAAAAAAAGCATCCCCTTCTCCAACGGAGAAAGCGGATGCTTTTTCTTTTTAACTACTAGGCTCTCGCCTTAAGCAGGTTCATTTCAGTTATACAAACGCCGCAAATATAACGATCTTTGAATTCACTGACACTTTCCATGCTACCGCAGAACACACATTTCGGACGATATCTCTCGAGAATGATATGGTCACCCTGTACTAGAATTTCTACAGGATCTCCCTCATTCATTTGGTATCGTTTTCTTAACGATTTAGGTAATACGATTCGTCCCAATTGATCGACTTTTCGTACGACTCCAGCTGGCTTCATCATAGGACTTCACCTCTCTTTTCCCAGACGTTTTCTACGCTTCCGGCAATTTCACTTCGACCAACATATCTATATCGAGCTTACGAATTACTATTCGCCGTCTTTCATGAAATTCCTTCCGCTTAGGCCCCGAAAACTTTCTTTTCTTGTCAAAAATGTCGGTTCAGACCTAAAAAACATAGGTCCTCTGTCCTATTCGAGACCTACAAACCCGGTTTGGCGTAGTCCCTCATATACTATAATTGCCGCAGAATTGGATAGATTTAATGATCTAACGCTATCTGACATAGGTAACCGTATTAAGGTTTCCGGGTGCTGCCTTAACAGTTCCTCTGGCAGTCCTTTCGTCTCTTTGCCAAATACGAAAAAATCACCATCTTGAAACGTAAAGTCAGAGTAGCGTTTGCTCGCTTTCGTCGATGCGAAGAAGAATCTATGGCCTTGGTAAGCCGCCAATACCTCATCAAAAGAGTCGTGGTAGTCAATCTTCACCGAGTGCCAATAATCAAGTCCAGCGCGTTTCAGCGTCTTATCATCGGTATCAAATCCAAGGGGTCTGACCAAATGAAGATGAGTGCCTGTTGCGGCACATGTTCGTGAAATATTGCCTGTGTTCGCAGGAATTTCAGGTTCTACTAATACAATATGAAAAGCCATCTCTGTTCATTCACCTCATTCTCTATCCTATTATAACCTGTGGTGGATTGCAATTTAACACAGGGTTAACTTTATCTTAATATCGCGATGATAGAGGTACGTCATACTAGAATTATCCTTCATTAAAAGGAGCCTACCTAACGATGAAAAAGAAAATTCTTATTGTTGACGACGAGCCTTCCATCTCGATGCTAATTGAATTCAACCTCAAGCTTGCCGGTTTCGAGGTACACTGTGTGTTCGACGGGGAAGCTGTTTTCGGTGCGATTCAATCATTCCGTCCCGATCTCATCGTCCTTGATTTAATGCTGCCCAAAATGGACGGCTTACAAGTATGCCGCAAGCTTAGAAGCCAAAACAACCTCGTTCCAATCATTATGCTAACGGCGATGCAAGATCTTACCGATAAAATTGCTGGTTTGGACAATGGCGCCGATGATTACATGACGAAACCCTTCTCACCACTGGAGCTCGTTTCCCGCATTCAAGCAATCCATCGCCGTATTCAAACTTTGCCGTCCACCACGGAAGAAGCACCGATCGCGATTGGCCAAATCTCTGTTAAAGCAGAGCAGCGCGAAGTGACGATGAATGGTACGCCAATCGAGCTTACGCCGAAGGAATTCGAACTGCTCCTGTTCCTCTGCAAGCATCGTGGAAAGGTGCTTAGCCGACAACAGCTGCTTCATGGTGTATGGGACTATCATTTCCTTGGGGATACGCGTATCGTGGATGTCCATATCTCACATCTGCGCGATAAAATTGAGCAAAATGCTCGGCATCCTGAGTATATCATGACCATCCGCAACGTCGGCTACAAGCTGACTGAGCCTGTCATCAAGGAGTCATATGCTTGATTAACCATATTCATACGATGAAATCTTTGCTTTTTTCAACAAGAGGAACGTAGGTGCGCTATTGGTATGATTTCGTGGGTTTTTATCGTTGAGAGGAACGTAAGTACACTAATTATTTTATTTTCGCGGTTTCTGGCGTTTTTCGGAAAAATAAGATACTCACGTTCCCTCTCGATGTCCTATTCGCTCGTTTAGCAGCAATTAGCGAATCCTGGTACCCTTCCCTCTAAAACAGCAGCCCCATAGAAATGGTTATCCTCTTTTATTGCAAAAAAATAGCCTCATCAAAGTAGGATTAACTACTTTGATGAGGCCTCTTTCTTGTTAAGCTTTCTTTGCTGCTGCTTGCTCTGCTTGCTGATGTTCCACGGATTCAGTCAAGCGTTCTTTACTCATAAGGACAGCCGCAACGACAGCCAAGGCTGTTGGAATCAGTGCCCACATGAATGTATACGTAATTGAGGAGGACAGCCCTGCTGTGATTTTTTCTAACACTGGCGTAGGGATTTGGGCACGCATCTCAGGTGCAAGAAGTACCCGCGGATCACTGAGCGCTGGATTATCCGTCATCGCACCTTGCCCGCTTCCCGCGAAAATCTCCTTGAGCTTCGCTGTGAAATCATTCCGCTGAATGATTCCGAATAGTGTAATCCCTAGTGTCATACCCAGGGAACGAATGAAGGATACTGTAGCATTCACAGAACCACGTTGCGAAGGATCGAAGTGATGAATCGACGAATTGGAGAGTACTGAGAAGCTCGCACCGATACCAACACCGACGACAATCATGCAAAGCGTCACAAACCAGCGACTTGTATCAGGCTCAAGCTGCGTCAGCATGAACATACCTGCGGCTAGAACCACCACAAAGATCATCATAATGTTGCGGTATGGCATCTTATTCATTAAGAAACCACCGCCTACGGCGGAGAAAACAGAGCCTACCATCATAGGCAATAAAACGAGTCCTGAATTGGTCGCTGTTCCTCCAAGTACACCTTGAATATAAATAGGGATATACACAGACGCTGTAATAAAGCCCATCCCGCTCAATAAACCAAGCGCATTACTCGTTGTGAATAGGCGAACTTTGAACATCGGGAACGAAATAATCGGTTCGATGACTTTTCTCTCAATGAAGATGAAGGAAATCGTTAGAATCGTGAAAGCTGTAAAGAGTCCTACAATAAGACTGGAATCCCACGCATATTTATTCCCCCCAAGCTCAAGGGCGAACATTATGCTAACTACGGCACCAACAAGGGTAACGGCACCCCACCAGTCAATCTTCTGCTTCGTATGAATCGGTGATTCTTTGTAGAACATGGCGATGAAGATAAGTGCCAAGATACCAAGTGGAATATTTACATAAAATACCCAATGCCAGTTAATATAATCTGTAATATACGCGCCGAGTAACGGCCCAAAAATACTAGATAAACCAAATACCGCTCCGAACAAACCGCCTAGCTTTCCACGTTGCTCAACAGGTACGGTATCAAACATGATTGTGAAAGCGATTGGAATCAGAGCTCCCCCGCCGATCCCTTGGATCGCACGGTAAATGCTAAGCTGAACAATGCTTTCTGCTGTCCCACATAACATGGAAGCACATAAGAACACGATTAATCCAAAAATAAAAAATCGTTTGCGTCCGAACATATCGGACAACTTCCCGAAAATCGGCATGCCTGCCATTTCAGCGACCATATAGGCGGATGTAACCCATACAAACTTATCGAGTCCTCCTAGATCACCTACAATGGTTCCCATCGCTGTGGCAACAATTGTATTGTCCATCGACGACATCAACATGGCCAAAAGTAGACCCGCTAAGACAAAGCCTACTTTATTATCTTTACTCGTCATGCTTACACATTCCTTTACTATTTGTTTTCGTCTTACCATTTGATCTTACAGAATTCTATACCTTGCGTGATTCCTTCACAATGGCACCCTTCTTTTTCTCTAGATGCACCTTGTATTCAACCAAATCGACTTCACAACCGGGGCCAATGACGACTTGGTTACCGCGAACAACCTTGGCTCTCGTATGCTCCAAGTAAATATCATCGCCTTCAATGACCGAAACCGTGACCGCGGCATGCGGTGATGGTCGGAAGAAGAAGCTTAATGGATGAAGCAAACTTGCTTTGCGAATTCTAATCTTCTCTCCGCCGATCTCCTTCGCAGTGGAGTCTTGAAACAGTCTGATGTCGATCTCTCCTGCGTTAAGCAGCCCCCCAACATCAAACATACCCTTCAGCTTAAACACATCGACTTCGCAATCCCCGCCTGCTGCGATTTGGCCCTTTAGCGCGATCTCGGCTCCCTGCATATAGCCTCTCACTTCAATCGTCCCTGAACCCGTAAGTGAGCCAATTTCGGCATCACCACTAATGCTCACTGTCCCCGAATTTTTCATTGTATCGCTTTGAACATTACCCGTCAATGCAAATGTGCCCACAATGCCTGTATGGCCTGCCTGCAGATCACCTTCCATATCTAAGGTGCCGACACATTTAAGAAGACGGCATTTCATGTCACCTTCGATGATGCCTTCTCCAACAATTTTCACACGATCATAGAGGCCGCCTGCCGCGGTAGAACTGCCTGTAATGTTCAAATTACCGATCTTCGAACGTTTGTTTGCATCTTTTCCCATTGTACCTCAAACCCTCCTCTCTATGCTACAATTTTTCACTATGTTTCACTTTGGATCGTTTATCTTGCTCGAGCTTCGCCGTATATTCAATGAGTCCGATCTCACAGCCAGGTCCGATCGTGATATTCGCTCCTCTAACAACTTCAGCAGTTGTATACTCCAGATAAATATGATCGCCCTCGATCGTTTGAGCCGTCAAATGATTCCCGATGGCCATAGGCAGAATCTTCAACCATCGTGCCAAATCAATTCCCGGCTGCTTACGTATTTGGATTCGTTCTCCGCCGATCTCCGCAATTTTGCAATGCCCATGCAAAGTAACAATGATGGTATCCGCATTGAGTGTGCCAACTTGCAGTCTACCATTCGCATTAAACTTCTCTGCCTCACAATTACCTGTTATCGTTGTCGCACCATTTATTTCAAGGCTTTCGCCAGTATAATTACCCTCGATCTTGACCCTGCCATGAATACGGGTACGCTTCGCCTTCAGATTCCCTTGAATCGTTAGGGTTCCATTCATTTCAGCTGTTTCAGACGTGATGCTGCCATTCACTTCTGCTCGACCATTTAGATTAAAATCGGAGCAAGTGATGTCTCCTTCCAACCGTCCAAGGCCATCAATTTTGACCGCACGAAAGCTCCCGCCGTTCGAAGAACCTATCCCGGAAATCATCAAATTACGTTTCGTATCTGCTTGCATGGATTCCACCTCCTCACAATGTTGTTATTTTCAACTTCAGCTCTTCAATTTTCTTTGCTACTTGCACGCGGAGCACGACTTTCACGCCATGCTCAAAGTACAGCTCACTACCTGTCGTTACGAGTAGAAAAACCGTTAAGCCCATCTTACGAATAAAAATCAAATCACAGGGCTTTCCTTCGAATTTGGCATACTGCTCTTTCATCGTCAGAAGCAAGTGCTTGCCTTCATCGAGACTTAACTCACCGGATCGTAAGCAATCTTCTAACAGGAACAGAAACAACGTTTGTTCAAAGCTATAAACCGATGTGGTACCCAAAAATGGAGACGCATAGTCAATCGTTTGTAGAGAAACAATGTTTCGTTTCATTAACTCTATTTTATCTATTTTCATATCACTTGGAACGATAGAGAATACATCTGCGAGTTCGTCCAGGGATAAATCATCTTTCATGTTTAAAATTTTATCGATGCGAGCGAGCATCTGTCCCTTCGGGAAAAACGTTTCCTGACCAGTAAATGCGGATTTCCGAATAAACCATTCCTCAGGAACTAAGTTTTTACGTTTCCAGCGGTATAATTGACCATAAGATATGCCCGTTAGCTCTAAAAGCTCTTTTTTCGATATTAAATCCTCTTCCAACGTACATCCCTCCTTCACTTTTTAATGTAACATAACATTGTTACGCTGTAAAGGTGCCGATATAAGAATCTATGTGCACGATCCCACTCGCTCAGAATGCAGCTCTAAGAATGCTGAACTGAGCGATGGGGATAGTGGCGACAAAATAATCTATGAACACGATCCCACTCGCTCAGAATATAGCTCTATGAATGCTAACTGAGCGATGGGGATAGTGGCGATAGAAGAATCTATGCACACGACCCCACTCGCTCAGAATATAGCTCTATGAATGCTAACTGAGCAATGGGGATAGTGGCAATAGAAGAATCTATGCACACGACCCCACTCCTCCTAATACAAAGAACTCGTACAGCCTGTTTTCGAAAAAACAGGCTGTACGAGTTCTTGGCTGGTCCCTCTCAACTTATGTGAGGGGGGGTTGTGCAACTGCATGTTATTACTGGTACGAATAAGCCTAAAACACGAAATCATCATCCGTCAAAGCTTCAACGTGAATCGTACGCACATACCCATTCCCTTTTTTGGAGAAAAAGTCATGCTGTTTCGTCTTCGTGCTCAGTCCGTTCAATACAATCGGGTTGATGTCCTCTTCCGGGAACATCGGTTCAACACCTAAGTTCATGAACGCTTTATTCGCGTTGTAGCGCAAGAATGCTTTCACATCGTCCGCTAGTCCTAGTGGTCCGTACAAGCTATCTGTGTAGCCTTCTTCATTCGCATGAAGCTCTTTCAGCAGCGCACACAGCGTCGCATACGCCTCGTCCTGCTCAGCGGGACTTAGCTCCGCGTACACCTCTTGTGCGAGCACACCGATGTACAAGCCGTGGATGCTCTCATCTCGCAAAATCAAGTCAATGATTTCGCCGCTGCTCGTCATTTTACCCTGACCAGCCAAATACAACGGATAATAGAAACCGCTATAGAACAAATAGCTTTCCAGCAGAACAGACGAAGCCATCGCGAGATACAGCTCTTTGGTCGTTGTAATATTTTCATAGTAATGTGAAATCTTATTCGCCTTAAACTGCAAGTGTGGATTGCGCTCCACCCATTGGAACAGCTCGTTAATCTCTTCTGTCGTAGAAAGTGTAGTAAAAATCGAACTGTACGACTTCGCGTGAATTTGCTCCATCATCCCCATGAAGCTGAGCACAGCTTTGCGCTGCAGCCCATCTACATGCTCAAGAATCTTTGGCATCCCTACGCCGCCTTGCATCGTATCAAGCAAAGTCAGACCGCCAAGCACCTTCATATAGAGCTCACGCTCTACGGGGCTTAGTGTAATCCAGGACATTTTATCGTCAGACAGCGGAATTTCTTCATCCGTCCAGAATTGCATAATATTTTGATTCCAAAATGTAATTGTAAAATCGTCATCAGGACGGTTCCAGTTCACCGCTTTTTTGACGATGGGTTTATTAATGGTTGGTGCACTTGTCATGAATGGGTATCCCCTTCCTCATTATACCGAGCAGCTTACACATTCCTCAACGGATAGCTGATTGGTTCGTGTGTAGTAGAGCGATTTAAGTCCTTTGTGTGCCGCATACAGGTATAATTTGGCAAGTTGTCTTGTTGAAACATCACTGTTTACGTGTAAAATGGTCGAAATCCCTTGATCCACATGCGTTTGAATCTCCGAAATGAGATCAAGAATCTTGAACTGATCCATTTGATACGCGGATTTATAGTAGAAGAAATTGTCGCGCGCCATGAATGGCATCGGGTAATACGTTGTTGAGTTCGCATACGTACGCGTCTCAATCGGTTCAACAATCGGCATGACGCTGGACGTTGAATTCTGAATATATGAGATGCTTTGTGTTGGCGCTACAGCCAAACGGTATGCATGGTACAGACCGTGCTTCTGAACGCTCTCTTGTAACGCTCTCCAATCGCTTGGCGACGGAATCGGCATGCCTTCGAATAAAGCTTTCACTTTATCCGACACAGGGCGGTAATCGGTCTCTGTATAACGGGTAAAATAATTCCCATTCGCATATTCGGATAGCTCAAAGCCTTCAAATGATTGACCGGATTCTTTGGCAATCTCCATACTTTTCTCGATGGAATAGAAGTTCATTGCTGCGAAGAACGTACGAACGAAATCCTTCGCATCGTCACTTTCATAAGCGATTTTGTTTTTGGATAGATAACCGTGCAGGTTCATGACACCTAGACCAACAGAATGCAGCTCACGGTTCGCTTTGGCAACACCTGGTGCATTGCTAATCGTCGTCATATCACTCACCGAAGTTAAGGCGATCATGCCTTCGTGAACAGTTTCGCGCAGCTTTTTACGATCCATTACGTTCGCAATGTTCATGGAAGCTAGGTTACAACTAATATCGCGAAGAATCGTATCTTCTTGGCCATAATCATTAATTTCCGAAGTTTCCTGCAGTTGGAAAATCTCGGTACAGAGATTGGACATCTTGATCGTCCCGATCTCTTTGAGCGCGTGATCCTTATTCGCATTCGTACGGTTCATCATATATGGATAACCGGATTCCAGTTGGGTTGTCGCAATTTTGGTCAGCATATCACGCGCACTCATGACAGCTTTCTTTTTTACCTTTGGGTTCGCTAAGAGTTCATCGTACATAACATCCATATCAAGATCATCCATATGTTTGCCATAGGCTTGAAGCACGGTATAAGGCGCAAAAATATGTAAAGGCTTGTTCTCCTCCGCCAGCTTATAAAACTTATTAGGTACAATAAGTCCAATGGATAGAGTTTTCAAACGAGATTTCTCATCTGCGTTAATTTTCTTGCTATCTAGGAACTCCATAACATCCCAGCCAAAAATGTTGTAATACGCCGCGCCTGAGCCTTTGCGTTGACCCATTTGATCCGCGTAGGAGAACGCATCTTCCATAAGCTTAAGTACTGGAATAATACCTTTTGCCGCGCCTTCAACGCCTTTAATCGTTTCACCGCGTCCACGGAGCTTTGATAAATTCACGGCTACACCGCCGCCAATTTTGGAAAGCTGCATACACGTCGCTAGCACATAGTTGATGGAATTTAAGGAATCATCCATTTCGAGCAAGAAGCAGGATACCAATTCACCACGACGACTTTTTCCTGCATTTAGGAATGTAGGTGTCGCTGGCTGTAAACGTTGCTCCATCATAGACACAGCGAGTACTCGTGCCGTCTCCGCGTTTCCGCGTCCCAAGTAAAGGGCAACAATCGCTACGCGATCAGGGAAGTGCTCAAGATATAACGTCTTATCATCACTGCGCAAAGCGTAATCTGTATAAAATTTCGAAGCTGCCATATACGAAGCGAACTCGAATTGATTGTCATGTGCCACTTGATAAACGCTGTTAACTTCAGCTTCTGTGTATTTCTCATAAACGTTCTCATAGAAGTTATTGTCAATCATATAACGAACCTTGGAAGAGGTATCGGGGAATGTGAGGCTTTTGCTGTGGACTTCTTTCATGAATACTTCAACAGCTTCTTTATCCTTCTCTAATTGGAAAAAACCATCCGTACCTCGTTGCATTAATTCATTATTAAGTTCAATGTGCCGCAATTGCTTGTACCCCCTGAACAAATCGTTCTACATCATTTTTGGTGCCAGATAATTCGAATTTGGTTAAAACGGGAACATCGTAGAGCGCTGAGATCGTATCTGCGCTTTTGGCGAAGCCGTCTCCCCAGTTGCGATTACCGCTAGCTGCTACGCCTTGGAGACGAGAAGAGTTGCTTTCTAGGAATGAAGCTACCTTGGGTGGAATTTGACCAAAGCCGGTTGTATACGTTACAAGCACGAATGGCTCGTCCATTGTCATCGCTTCCTCAATTTGAACCGCGGGCATTTGAAGCTTCGCAATAAATCGGCGAACATTTCCAGTCTTCGAATCGTAAGCAATCAACATAGCTTCCGTCTCCTATCGTTCTCAATTCTCTCTCTTGTGCCATCACTTGCGGGTAACCTATATGTAGTGAACATTCGTATTCTATCGTTAGTTATTCATGGAAGAAGCTAAACCTAAATCGACAGAATCTGCGTTTTCTTAGCTACGCCGTACGCGGTCAAAAAAGCCGAAAACCTGCGGTTTTACTACATTTCCAGCTCTATTTGAGCTTTCTTCTAGCAATCTCGCAACGCGCTTTTTATCACGACATCTAGTTGATAGATTCAAATTTATATCAATATATTGTGTTTGTCAACGAGCAAAACGGCCTATTGACACCCCAAAAAGACCTAAACCTAGACGGGACGTGGCTCGCTAGGTTTCGAAAAAATATTTTCGATTTTTACTTGATTTTTTCGAAAATGTCGAAATGCCTAGGACTATGAGCTCCCACTATATCTAGTTTCAGATTCCACCTTAACAACCCTCTTTAAACCTTCCCAGAGACCCTCTACAGGCGTCCAAACCCTCCAATCGATAACTCATGCCTCCAACAAAAAAAAGCTATTCACGCGCACACGAGGGTGCCATGAATAGCTCCATTCATTTTCTTAGCTGTTGCGTTGTTGGAAATCCGTCATGAAATCAGCAAGTGCTTTACACGATGTGTAAGGTACAGCGTTATACGTTGAAGCACGTAAACCGCCAACACTGCGGTGACCTTTCAATCCGACAAATCCTTGCTGTTCCGTTTCTTTAATGAACTTCTTCTCCAGCTCTTCATCTTGCAAGCGGAACGTAATATTCATTGTAGAACGACTGCCAAGATCCACAGGTCCGCGATAGAAGCCATTGCTGCTATCAATCGCACGATAAATAAGGCCTGATTTTTCTACATTGTTCTTCTCAATTACCGTTAATCCGCCTTGCTCCTCAATCCATTTCAATACGAGATTCACCATATAAATGGAATAAGCAGGCGGCGTATTGTATAAGGAGTTGTTTTTGCTATGCGTTTCATAGCGCATCATAGTTGGAATTGTTTTTGGCAGATCGACGAGTAAATCGTCCTTGATAATCGCAACAGTCACACCAGATGGTCCAAGATTCTTCTGTGCTCCTGCATAGATCATGCTGAACTTCGACACATCGACTGGGCGGCTCAAGATATCGCTAGACATATCGGCAATCAAAGGAACGTTTCCTGTATCCGGATAGCTCTGGAACTGCGCACCTTCAATCGTTTCGTTGGAAGTCACATGCAGATAAGCGGAATTCGCGTGAAGATTAATCTCACTCAAATCCGGGATTTTCATGAACTTCTGCTCCTTGGAGCTTGCTGCGATGGCAACTTCGCCGAACAGTGCAGCCTCTTGAACTGCTTTTTCAGCCCATGCGCCAGTTAGTACGTAACTGCCTACTTGACCAGCTCTCAAGAAATTCATAGGAATCATTGCAAATTGAGAGCTTGCCCCACCTTGCAAGAAGAGAATTTGGTATCCAGCCGGAATCCCGAAAATACGCTTCAATAATTCTTGTGTTTCATTGTGCACTTGCTCATATTCCGAACTACGGTGAGAAATTTCCATGATGGACATGCCAATACCTTTAAAATCAACAAACTCCTCTTGCGCTCTCTGAAGTACTTCGAGCGGTAAAGCCGCAGGCCCTGCGTTAAAGTTATAGGCCCTGTTTCCCATGAGTGACCACACCTTTGCTTTTGTATTATGGCTATGATAGCAATATTCTGTTCAAGCATCAAGTAAAACCTCAAACCGGTTATCCGAGACTAGGCAGAATCCCACGATAAATCGCTATCATTTCCTCCAGCTTCATCCGAACAAGTCCACTTGAAGACGGGCACACATAATCAATAACGCCCTCTACCATCGGATCCGGTTGACTCCCCCAAGGTATGCCTCTGCGGCCGCTATATTGCTCATAAACACCCTTCCCGACGAAGCAAACCACCTTAGGGCGATAGGTCTGAATCTTTTCTTTTAAAATACGTCTGCCCTCCCTGTACTCCTCTGCGGTGATTTCCGCTGCTGTCAATGAGGGACGTGCCACAATGTTTGTGAAACCGTAGCCGATTTGCAGCAAATCGCCGTCCTCCTGCGGCTTATAGAGCCGTGGTGTTATACCCGCTTGATGAAGAATCCGATAAAATCGATTACTAGGATTCGCATAATGATGTCCCGTTTCGCCTGAACGGATACTCGGGTTATAACCAACGAAGAGAATTTTCAAATTCTCTCCAATATGATCTGAGATTGCCGCAAGTTCCAACAGCGCACCTCTTTCTTTTAGATAAACTTCAAATTCTCATAGGATTTGCCCAGTACAGTCGCTGTATCACCTTGTAACCAGGAATCAATTAACGTACTATACACGGAGCGAAAATCCACTTCATATTTCAAATCACCATTGTCCAATTTACTTAAATTCGGATAGGCTCCATACAGACCGCCTTTCACCTTGCCGCCAATGACGAACATCGGTGCCGCTGTCCCGTGGTCTGTTCCACCGCTTGCGTTCTCCTTAACACGTCGTCCGAATTCTGAGAACACCATCACAGCTACACGATCTTGCAGCCCTTGTGCTTCCAAATCCTGATAGAAAGCCGTCAGCCCTTCATCCACCTGCGTCAGCGTGCGCTCATGCTGCAGCTTCTCATCGGCATGATCATCAAAACCACCCACTTCTATATTGAACAGTCGGGTTCCTGACTTGCTTGCTAACAGCTTCGTCACAACCTGCAAGTCTTTAGCGAAATTCGTATTCGGGTAGGTCACTTTATTCGTATAAGTAGCAGACAGCGATTGAATCGCTTCGACGCTTTTGAACGCTTCAGACCCTCTAGTCGATACAACACGCAGTTGCTCCAGCTGATTCGAAGCTCCATACATATCCAAGAACGCTTTGGAGATTCTATTCTTGTCCATCAAAGCCGTCTTAGGATCAAATACATGATAGGACTCCAGCTCTTGAATGACGGGAAAGCTCGATTTATCTGAGGCGAAGGCCTTACTCCCCGACCCGCTAATTTGAATGGCTTTTAGAGGATTGCTGTTGCTCTGCAAGGAAGCATCGGCGTAACGAGCGAGCCAGCCGCTGCGGCTGAACTTGTTAGGCTCTGCGGTTTGCCAGATTTCCATAGAACGAAAATGTGAATGATTAGGCTCCGGATATCCAACACCTTGTATAATAGCCATTTTGCCCAACTTATACAACGCTGCCAATCCCTTGAGACTTGGATTTAAACCAACATGATGATCAAGCGCGAGTATGTCCTTCTGCTCATATGCAAGTGTAGGCCGCGAATCAAAGTATATGCCTTGTCCATAGGGGATCAACGTATTGATGCCGTCATTGCCGCCGCTTAATTGCACAACAACCAACACAGGGTCTTCTACATCAGCCACTGTACTGCCAGCCCAAAGTGATTTTCCCGTTTCTGTAAAAAGTGCACCGCCAAGCCCCAGGGTTGCGAATAACGCTGTACCTTTAATCAGAAAATCTCTTCTCGTTAGTTTCACCTGGATCCCCCCTTATTTCATTTGAGCCTCAGGACTAATCAAAACCAGCTGCAACAGGCCACGCAAACCTGTCGTTTTCTGCTTCGCTTGTTTGTTATGTACAATCGTGTCATCTGCATAAGCGCTCAAGCTCTTCTGTGTTTGCTCCGATAAATCCGTAATTCCCATGAGCTGTGCAAATTGCTTCGCCCATTCCAACGGAGAATTGGATTGATCCGGCGTGAACTCGGCAGAAGTCAATGACTGTCCGTTCATTTGCTTCGCAACGCCCTCAGCAAATTGATATCGTGCCAATAGACAGTTCGTTGTGAGCCATGCAGCGCCACCTCTCCAGCCTGCAACATCAGGAGGAACAAATAGCTCCTGTCCCATCCTCCGCATCGCTTGCGCATGCCCCTTGGCGACGGAGAGCTTACAGCATTTCAGGATACCCGCGACATAATCTGCTGGTGTTTTGATAAGTGCCAACCTGTATTTCTCCACATAAAATTCATCAGATAAGAAAAGCTCCTGAAGCACTTCCCCCACTGTATGTTTCTGCGTAATTAATCCTGCTATGGTCTGAATCCAACTCTCTGAAGGTGTGTCCGTTGCAAAATAATTCAACAGCTTCGCAGCCAGAAAAATTGGTAATGATTTTTGATGAAATAAGATGTCGATGACATCGTCTGCATCCAGCTTACCACTTTCACCTAAGAACGTTTTCGAGTCGTTGTCGTGCTCTTTGGCATTATAAATGACCTTATGTTCATTCTTATTGTACATCCACCCTGTGAATGCCCGCGCAGACTCCTTCACATCCAATTCTGTATAGTGCCCGATCCCAAGCGTGAATAGCTCCATCACCTCACGGGCATAATTCTCATTCGGCTTGCCTTTTTTATTCTGATTGACATCCAGCCAAATCATCATCGCCGGATCCTTGCCAATCTCGGTGAGAAGCTCTTTGAAATTCCCTAAGGCATATTTACGAAACAGCTCATTTTGACCCACCATAAGCGCCGCATCCTTCACCTTATAATTCGCCGTCGCAAAATGCCCATGCCAAAACAACGTCATCTTCTCAATGAGCGGCGAGGGCGAGCTTACCATACGATACAACCAAAACATCTGTTGATCTACTAATTGGAGTGGATCTAACGCTTTCTTACCGTCCGCATGAAATTGATCAAATGAGGCTGGCTTTGGAGCATTAGCGATGAGTGCTTCACCAGATACCAGACGTCTTACCGTCTCTTCCCGCCCTAGTGCAAGACATGCTGCAACCTCTTCTTTCGTCGAACCAAATCCCGCACGAAGTAATAGATGAACCACTTCCTTGTTCGTCCACTGGAATCCCATGAGCTTCCCTCCGTCCACTTTTTTCCATACTGTACCATATAAATATGTCAAAAGTGTGTAGTAAAACGAAAAAACCAAGACATAGACTTGGTTTAGTTGATTATTTCTGCCTTTTGAGCTGCAGCTCTGACGATTACGATTTGGTTCCTGAAGATAATTGCCCAGCAAGTTGTAGGAAGGACCCGACAACACGTCGAATTCGCTTCTCCACATCCGGGTGGATGTCCTCGAAGGGCACATCTCCGCGGAAGCTCTTGCGTTGATCACCGCCGATAGAAATCCATTCCGGGCAGTTAATACCATGCAGATTGCGAACAACGGTCTTAAGTTGTGTCAGTGAGCTAACGGCAACCGCTCCACCTGAGGAGCTGACGGATAGCACCGCTTTGTTATTGAAATGATCCTGCCCAATATGATCGAGCGCATTTTTCAACACGCCAGAAATTCCGCTATGATACTCTGGCGCTGCGAGGACGATCGCATCGGCGGCCAGCATAGCTTGTTTAAATGCCGCTAGTGCTTGATAGTTGTCTCCATCGTCTTCGGGTGAATAGAATGGTAAGGGTGTCCGATACAAGTCGATCATCGTTACATCGTGTTGCTCTTGTGTTGCCAGATGTTGAATATATGCGGCAAGTCGTGTACTAGTCGCTGCTCCATGATTGCTTCCTGCAATAATCGTAATTTTCATCGTCTTTCATCCTTCCTAAACTGATCATCTTTTAGGAATATTATACCTAACATTCTTCCCTTGCACATCATTAATTATAATTATTCTAAAATAATAAAAATTATTATATTATACAAAAAGAAAACTGCTCCCTTCACAGATCACTATGAAAGGGGCAGTTCCTATGATGATATCGAATATGTGCTAAGGATTAGCAATCGAAGTAAAGGTTATACTCGTGTGGGTGAATACGGATTGCAACTTGTTTCGCTTCGCCACGTTTCAAGTCGATGTAGTTATCGATGAAATCTTGTGTGAATACGCCGCCTTCAGTCAAGAAGTCGGAATCAGCTGCAAGAGCATCCAAAGCCTCGTCTAATGAACCAGGAACGCTGCGGATTTCAGCTTTCTCAGCATCGGACATTTCATAGATATTTGTATCAAAAGGACCGTATCCAAGAGCACGTGGATCGATTTTCTTTTTGATTCCGTCAAGTCCAGCCATCAACATTGCTGCGAAAGCAAGGTATGGGTTAGCTGTGCTGTCTGGTGTACGGAATTCGATACGACAACCTTTAGGTGTCACAGCTGCGATAGGAATACGAACTGCTGCAGAACGGTTACCTTTGGAGAATACAAGGTTAACCGGTGCTTCGTAACCAGGAACTAGACGTTTAAAGGAGTTTGTACTTGGGTTAGTAAGTGCGATCAACGCTGGAGCGTGATACAAGATACCACCGATGTAATTAATAGCCATTTCGGAAAGGTTAGCATATGCGCCTTTTTCGTAGAACAAAGGGTTACCTTCGTTGAAAATGGACATATGAACGTGCATTCCGCTACCGTTGTCACCAAATAGTGGTTTCGGCATGAATGTTGCTACTTTACCATATTCTCTCGCTGTGTTAGCAACGATATACTTGTATTTAAGCAAGTTGTCTGCTGTTTTAGTCAACGTGTCAAAACGGAAGTTGATTTCAGCTTGACCAGCTGTAGCTACTTCGTGATGGTGACGCTCGATGCGAAGACCAGCATCAGCAAGTTTATTACACATTTCAGAACGGATATCTTGTTGGGAATCCATTGGAGCTACTGGAACGTAACCACCTTTTACTGGAACTTTGTAACCAAGGTTACCGCCTTCTTCTTTACGTCCTGTGTTCCAACCAGCTTCTTCGGAGTCAACTTCGAAGTAAGATTTGTTCATACCATTTTCGAAACGAACATCATCAAAAATGAAGAATTCGGATTCTGGTGCGAAGAATGCTGTTGTACCTACACCAGTTGTTTGCAAATATTCTTCAGCCTTTTGAGCGATGCTACGTGGATCACGGTCATAACGTTCGCCTTCAGGTGTATGGATGTTGCTCATAATGATTAAAGTTGGGTGTGCTGTGAAAGGATCAACATACGCAGTTTCCGTATCTGGCATCATTACCATGTCGGATTGTTCAATACCACGGAATCCTGGGATGGATGAACCGTCAAAAGCTACGCCATTCACGAATGTTTCTTCATCTACTTCTGTAGCTGGCAAAGAGATATGCTGCGCTTTACCGGAAAGACCAACGAAACGAAAATCTACCCACTCAATATTTTTTTCCTTGATAAGGTTCAACACGTTTTGAACTGACATTTAAAAAACCCTCCCATTTCCGTACATTCAACGTACTTTACATGATTAATGTTCAACTTTTGCTTGTTTTCTTTCACATATTATATAGCTATTCCTCTAACACAGTCAATACTTATGTCAGGTATTTTTTAAAGATGTGTAAGCTATTCTTACACTATTTCATTTACTTCCCATATATCCAAAAACAGGAAACGGATTTCTCCGTTAGGAAAGAAACCCGTTTCCATTTAACCTGGTATATTACGCCAAAATGGCTTCTTTTTTTGTATCAAACTTCTTACCCAGCAATGGAGCAAGCTTCTCAAGATCAGACAGTAAGTGAGCAAACTGATCTGGGAACAAGGACTGCACACCGTCGCCTGTCATTGAATTGTCTGGATCTGTATGCATTTCGATGATTAAGCCGTCAGCGCCAGCAGCAACGGATGCCTTCGTCATAGGAACAACAAGCTCTCTGCGGCCCGTTCCATGACTTGGATCTGAGATTACCGGCAAATGGCTCAACTGTTTAAGCACTGGGATTGCCGATAAGTCTAACGTATTTCGTGTATACGTTTCGAATGTACGGATTCCGCGCTCGCAAAGCATAACATTCGGATTGCCGCCAGCGAGGATGTACTCAGCTGCATTCAAGAATTCATCATAAGTGGAACTAAATCCACGTTTGAGCAACACTGGTGTTTGAATCGTTCCTAGTTTCCGTAGAAGATCAAAGTTTTGCATATTACGCGTACCCACTTGGAGGATGTCAGCGTATTGTGCACATACATCAACGTACTCCGGTGTCATAACTTCTGTAATTGTAAGAAGTCCGTGCTTCTTACCCGCTTCAGCCATCATGATCAAGCCTTCAACGCCAACACCTTGGAAGCTGTATGGACCTGTTCTTGGTTTAAATGCGCCGCCGCGAAGTACTTGGCCGCCAGCTGCCTTCACCAAGCGAGCAATTTCATCGATTTGTTCTGGTGTTTCTACTGCGCAAGGACCGCCCATAACAACGAGCTGCTCGCCACCGATTTCAACACCTTTGATAGTAATAACTGTGTCTGCAGGGTGGAAGTCGCGGCTTGCTAATTTGTACGACTTGGAAATTTTCACAACTTGCTCAACACCTGACATCTGGCGAAGCTGTTCTGCTAATTTCGGATCCGCTTGACCAATGATCCCAATGACTGTACGATCCTCACCTTTAGATACATGAGCTTGAACTCCTTGCTTTTCAATAAATTGTACGATTTCCTGAATACGCTCATCCGAAGTTTTGTTTGATGTGATTGCGATCATGTGATCCACGCTCCTAATTAGTTTATTATGGGATAATTCATTGTTATCTCACTTCGTAATTTTCACTCACACGCTTCAACGCTTGTTCGCTTCTACGCTTTTATGCTTCTATGCTTTTAACCGTTAAAGTAAATATACAACGCTTGACGAGATTTCGTCAAGCGCTAATTTATTTTCCTATTCATTTGTTTTCGAAGGGGCCAACTCATCTTTACGAATTCTACGTTTTTCTTTACGGCGATTCGTGTGGTATTTAAGCAACAGCACAACAGGGAAATAAGCAATGATGCCAAGGAAAAGACCAACGACCATACCACCGACAATTAAATCCAATCCGCTTCGAATAATATTAGAAAGTAGATGCGGTAGATGATGAATCAGATAGATCTTAAAGTGCTTCGGCACTAAAGCTTCCCCGACCTGCTTATTTAGAATTGAAAAAGGTATATAGATGACTTTACCGAACACAAAGCCAATTAATGCCGCAGGTAGGTTCGCTCTCAGGAGATAAACCAATGGAAAAATGAGAACAAACGCAAATCCCGCAGTGGGCAGCGTGAACATCTCAACGAATAGACCAATCGAAAAGCCCCTTGCTACCATGGAAGGACCGCCCTTGGCACGTAGAAGAAGTAAATATTTGTATCTAAACCAACGTTTAGTACTTTTCCAATCGTAGCGAGCTTTCATCATTTTCACCTTCTGAGTACTTTGCATGCTAATCTCAATCCCGTCGAGTGGAATAAGCAGGAATTACACATTACTTGCTGCTTTGGATTTAACAGTGGGAATTAGTTTCTTCATATTAATAGTACGTTTTATTTCCCAACTGGTTTCATCTTTCGCATCATAGTTTTCCAAATAGGTAATAACCTCTTTGGTTATCGGTGTTGGTGTGGAAGCTCCTGAGGTTACACCCACTTTACGCACATTCGCCAACCATTCGATGTTCAGTTCAGATACATCTGAAATTCGGTATGCCATAACACCAGCGATTTCTTGCGAAACCTGCGCTAAGCGATTTGAATTGTTACTTTTCGGATCACCAACTACAATGACCAGATCCACTTCCTTTGCTTGCTCCGCGACAGCCTCTTGCCGAACTTGCGTAGCCAAGCAAATTTCATTATGAATTTCGGCTTTCGGGAAAAGAGTCAATAACCGATTCATAATATGTTTAATATCCCATTGACTCATCGTTGTTTGATTCGTAATGATGATTCGGTTTGACTTGAGATTGAGCAATTCAGCTTCCTCTAGCTTCTCAATGAGATGCACATGATCAGGTGCTACGCCAATAGCCCCCTCTGGCTCTGGATGCCCCTTTTTACCGATATAAATAATGTCATAGCCGTCCGCGACTTTCTCGCGAATCAAATCATGCGTCTTCGTAACGTCTGGACATGTTGCATCCACAACGGTTAGACCTTTGTCACGCGCTAAACGCCTTACCTCAGGAGAAACCCCGTGTGCGGTAAATATAACGGTACCTGTTTCGACTTGCTGCAAAATCTCAAGACGATTCTCGCCATCTAGCGTAATGACACCTTCTTCTTTGAAGAAATCCGTCACATGCGCGTTATGAACAATCATGCCTAAGATATATATAGGTCTGGGAAGATTTAAATTTTTAGCAGTTTGCATGGCGAGTGCCATTGCGTCAACAACCCCATAACAGTAGCCTCTGGGGGATATTCGAACAACTTCCATATCTTCCACCTACCTAAACCATCGTATTTCTTCTAATTATATCTGATTATATGGCATGAGGGAAGTTCGCGGGAAGCCAGATCAAAAAGGTACTACCTTCATCCTTCCGTGTAGTGACTTCAACAGATCCGTCATGCTCATCAATGATCCATTTGGCAATGGATAGACCTAGTCCTGTCCCCGTCGTAACCCCTCTAGATAAATCAGCACGATAAAAGCGATCGAAAATATGAGGAATATCCTCTTTATCCATCCCGATGCCGGTATCTGATATTCGTATACCAATAAAACTATTCCTTCTTATTGCTTCAATGGCAACAGTGCCCGAAGGTGTATACTTAAAGGCATTTTCTATAAAAATAAACATCAGTTGCTGCAGATAATCACGATTCCCCTGCACAATCGCATCTTCGAGAGCTTCTAAATTGCCCACTTGCCACTCGGCCGTATGCTCAAGCAGCTGCGCCCTCCTTACCACCTCTTGAACTAGCGGCTTGAATTCTATCGGTTGTTTCTCCATGATCACACCGGCATCTGCCCGAGCAAGTGCAAGTAAGTCATTGACTAATCTGCTCATTCGCTGCGCTTCACCTGCAATATCGTGCATAGCCTCCAAGGACATCTGAACTTGGTCTGGCGTAGCCAGCGCTTTGGTCCCCGATGTTTGCTTCCACATTTTCTCCAGCAAATCAACGTTACCTCGAATCGTTGTCAGAGGCGTCCGAAGCTCATGTGAAGCATCCGATACGAATCGTCGCTGTGCGCGATAAGCTTCATCTAATTCCACATACGTAATCTGAATACGGGATAGCATCCCATTAATGGTATTGGTCAAACGTCCTATTTCATCCAATGGACCATCGTAGTGAATTCGCTTCTCCAGATCGTCTCCGCTTCCGATTTGATTCGCAGCATCGATGACACGCTCAATTGGTTTCAATGCCTTACGTGCTAAAAACCAACCAAGTGAAGCTGCAACGAGAATCGTAAGAATCGCCCATATTATCAGCGTATTGCGCAGCGTAACTGCAGTCCTCTCATAGCTCCCAATCGGTACAGCAGATTGTAATACACCAATAAGATTTCTCGCCTGATCATCTGACCGTATACCTAAATAATAGATGAGAATATCTTGGTTTAGAAACTTGGTTTTCTCAAAAAAATCAGTCTGCGTTTGCAATTTATCTAGAACAGCTTGACTCAAAGGCAATGTTTGTTGATAATTTTGCAAATTCGCTGATCGGTTATAGCTCTTGAGCAATACATTATATAATTGTAAGAAGGTATTCGTAGATAAGAAATCTCTCGCCTCCAACTCTAAGTCGAGCGCAAGACCTTTCTTTGAAAGAACGTAACTTGTCTGAATACGTGCCGCGCTAGTGACAGCTTCGTTCTTCAAATCCTCACGAATTTGATCATAAAGGAAGAAGTTCAGAAGGAAATAGAGCACAATCCCAAACAGCAGCATCGTGATGGCCAATATACCTGAATACCAGAGCGTTAGCCGCAGGCGAAGCGACATCTTAATTTTCCCCTCTCAACACATAGCCTGCTCCTCGGACCGTTTGAATCAAACGTTTATGGCCAAATTCTTCTGTCTTCTGGCGTAATAGCGCTATGTAAACCTCTAAGACATTGGACTCGCCACTGTAATCGTAGCCCCATATCTTCTCCATAATAATATCCCTCGACAGCACGCGTTTCGGATTTTGCATGAATAAATGCAATAAATCAAACTCTTTCGTTGTTAATTCGATGAGTTTCTCGCCGCGGAAAACCTCACGCGTATCTAAATCTAGTATGGCATCTTCAAAACCCAGCCGATTGTTCATCTGCTCAGGACGCTCTGTTCTTCGACGAAGTAATACACGCACTCTAGCTAACAGCTCTTCCAAAGCAAAGGGCTTGACCAAATAATCGTCAGCACCTAAATCCAGACCTTTCACACGATCACTAATATCATCCTTCGCAGTCAGCATAAGAATGGGCACTTCACTGCCGCTTTCACGTATACGACGAACAACTTCCCAGCCATCGATGTGCGGCATCATAACGTCCAAAATAATGAGCTGCGGCTCTGTCACGAGCATTTGCTTGAGTCCCTCTAAGCCATTAGCCGCTGTTGTAACCAAATACCCTTCAAAGGCAAGTCCGCGCCTTAGCATGGACGTGATTTTCTCATCATCATCAATCACCATAATATTTTCTCTCATCGGTCCGCCCCCGTTCTACTTCCTATTGTAACAAAATTACTGCTTAGCAAAAAGAAGCAGAGCCTGCAAGCTTGAGGCCGCGGACTCTACTTCCTTTTCATTTGAATTCATTGGACTTCCAGCTTACTGAGCCGGTGTCTCTGTCAGCGTGTTTTTATCCCCAACTGTAACTGGCACTTCTGTCCGCTTACCATCACGAATGATACCTAGCGTTACTTTGTCGCCTACCTTGGTTGCTTGAACCTTCGTGATCAACTCTTGTGAGTTTTTGATTTTCGTACCATTCAAATCTACGATCACATCGTATTGACGCAAACCTGCTTGGAATGCTGGGCTCTTACGTTGAACACTGCCAACCAAAGCGCCATCTGTGTTAGAAAGCTTCAATTCACTAACCCAGTCTTTGCCGATATCTTGCAGTCCAACACCGAGGTAAGGAACTGGCTCTTTTGGAATTGTCACATTATTTTTCAAATTTTCTAGAACAGATGAAATCGTGCTTGTTGGAATCGCAAAACCAATACCTTGCGCTTGCGAGCTTACCGCTGTATTGATCCCAATTACTTCACCGTTTAGGTTCAGCAGAGGACCACCAGAGTTACCAGGGTTAATGGAAGCATCTGTTTGCAGTAAATGTTTATATTCACGAGTGCCCTTCTCATCCGGGATACTAATTGGACGTTCCTTCGCACTAAGCACACCAACGGTTACCGTATGGTCGAACCCATAAGGGTTACCGATCGCAACAACCCAATCCCCTACGTTAACGTCGTCTGCTTTACCAAGAGGAAGGATAGGGAAATCTTTTGTACCTTCAATTTTAAGGACAGCTAAGTCTAAATCATAGGAACTACCTTGCAATTTGGCTGTGAATGGTTTGTCATATCCTTCGACAGTTACTTGAATTTCGTCAGCACCGTCAACCACGTGCTCATTCGTTAAGATATAACCTGTTTTTTCGAAAATAAACCCTGTTCCCATACCCGCTGGTTGCAACTGGCCGCTTCCTGAATCACTTTGACCACTTTTGGGCGTTGTTTGTCCGCCACCGCCATTGTCGCCAAAAAACTGACGGAAGAATGGATCATCGAAAAGTGAGTTTCCATTGCTGCGACTCGATGTCTTCGGTTTAACGAGTGATTCAACCTTTACGATCGCAGGGCCTGCGTTTTGAGCAATTGCTGCGATGTTACCTGGGCGAACAACATCTAGGGCTACATTTTTCACTTCGCCGCCATTATTCGAGCTGCTCGCTGTGGTTGTCGCTGAATTTGAACCAGAAGCTAGCGGCTGGTTGCCTGAGAACATGTTCGTTTTATCCGCGGTGAACATCAATGCACTGACAACAAGTGCCCCTGCCATGAAAGCGGCAAAAATACTTTTAACCGAGGAACGCTTCTTCGCGTTCGGATCCCAACCTGCTGGACCTTGGGAAGCATGCTCAGGACCAAAGCTGAATGGGCGCAACGTCTTCGGCGGCGTCACTTCTACATTCGCAGTGCCTTCCGAAGCTGAAGAAGAAGTGGTTAAGGATTGTCCTTCATTTTCTTCATTGAAAGCTGATTTGTAAGGACCGTATGAATAGTAGTAGGAAGGTCTTTCTTTATTCGGCTCTTGCCCATCGTTTGCACGTGATTGCTCCTGCGTAGTGTCCGCGTTGTTATCATTATTCTGCGGCTTGAAAAAGTCGCTATAGTCTTTTTTGTTCTCGTCCATAGGTCTTACCTCCATTGATTATAGTTATAAGTGCATATTCTCTTGAAGGATCATGTTGTTCTCTATGTGTCTATCATGCACTCACAACCTTAAGCGAATATTAAAAAACAATAAAATGGAGGTAAAAATAGGACATAAATTAATGTACCCAGGCTTTTTCAACTTTTTGCAGTACAATCGCAGCTTCTTTTACCCATTTATCCTCGATCCCGGCATCGGAATCCAGTGGAGCTTGGAACTGATCAATCAATGCACCTGCAGTCTCTAATTCAGCCTCAGGATCTACCCCTTCATTATAGACATGCTTCAGCACAAATGGTGTACCTACCTCGACGACTGCATCAGTCGCCTCCGTATCGCCGTCGATTCTACCAGTGATAACTTGAACGGGAATTCGCAGCCAAACTTTATGCGCCTCATCCAGAAAACGATCAAAGTAGCCATGGTCGTAATCCCAGCCTCCGCCCAAATTAAAATCAAACTGTTCTAGCTGGGCACGTACTTTGTCAAACGATTCTTGAACCTGCTCCAGTGAGGAAGATAGTGGTTTCATAGAGATTGGACACTCCTTAAGCGCGCTTATTATTTTACTTACGCATAGAATGTGCCAAAATAACGTTTTTATGTGTGATAGTCCCTCTATTTGTTCGTTCTGTTAAACCCATCCTTTTCGATGTGCGAAAATGGCTAATTGCGTTCGATCATCAAGTTCACACTTCATCAACAGGTTGCTGACGTGCGTTTTGACCGTTTTGATACTAATAAAAAGCTCCTCGGAAATATCTTTGTTGCTCTTCCCTTCGGCAATTAACAGAAGCACTTCTTTCTCTCTCGCTGTTAACCCTTCTTGCTCCGGCAATTCACTCCGTTGTCTAATGCCTCTTGTCAGCGCTTGAGAAACTTCCGCATTCATAACAGGCATCCCGCGGTAAGCACTCTGAATAGCATGAATCAATTGGTCCGAAGAGACCGTCTTCAACATATAACTAATGGCTCCTGATTCAACAGCCTCAAGCACTTTCGCTTCTTCCAGAAATGAGGTCAGCATGATGACCTTAACCTGAGGGAACTTGTCACAAATCAGCTTCGTCGCACCAATTCCATCTAACACCGGCATCGTTAAATCCATAAGGATAACATCTGGCAGTGTCGATAAAGGTCCTCCTTGCAACTGATCATAAGCATCACGACCATTCGAAGCCTCCCCCACGACCTCCAAACCAGGTTCCAAAGATATATACGTACGCAGACCCACGCGGACCATATCGTGATCATCGACTATCATGACTTTAATGTTCGGATTCATTCTGTTTTCCCCCTGAATGTCCAGTAAATCGCGGAATACGTACGCGCACGCGAGTTCCAGAGCCTAATTTGCTATCAATCTCCACTTCGCCTCCTAGCTTTTGTGCTCGTTCTCTCATCGTTGATAAGCCGTGGGAAGCAGAAGGAATATCTCTTCGTTCAAAGCCTTGACCATCATCCTGCAATTGCAACACATATTGATGCTCTCTTTCGTAGATCGCCAAACGCACTTGCTTGGCCGATGCATGCTTGATGACATTCGCTAGACCTTCTTGAATAATGAGAAAAAACTGATGTTCAATCGCTTCTGATATGATTTCAGGTAACGAAACATCAAGTTGACCCTGGAGTTCATGGGTCCGGCAATATTCCGGGAACCATTTCTCCAGGGCTTCTTGTAAGCTCATATCTTTTAATTCAATCGGTCTTAGCTGTGAAATGAGACCCCGCATCTGTTTCTGGGCATGATGGGACATCTCAATGAGTTGATTCATCAAAGTAGGTGCAGCGGCTGGGTTTCTTTCTAAAATTTTCGGAAGCGAGGAAGCGGACATATGGATAGCGAACAGCTCTTGACTCACGGTATCATGGAGATCTCTCGCAAGTCGGCGTCTTTCTTCCATGACTGCGTTCTCCGTTAACTCCTGTTCCCGAATCGCTTCTGCTTCCCCTAACTTTTGCATGAGCTGTACCCGTTCTTCTATCGATGTGGCCATGCTGTTAAAAGCCTCATACAAATACAGAAAGGGTTCAACAGGCTCCATATCGATACGAACTGAGAAATTCCCTTTCGACAATTCAAGCATGGCAACATGCAGTTCATCTACCTTGCGCTGCCATCTTCTAGTCGCAATATATCCAACGGTCAAGCACACCACAAGAATAGCTAAGACAAACCATAGCCGAAACTCCCAAAAACTAAGCAGCTCCTCATAATATTCAAGTACAATGTAAATACCTGAAACCGTCAATACACTCGAGATCAGAAAGTAATTCAACAGCTGCCACTTCATATTGAACATTCGCAATTTGTACATGCTCCATCCTTAACCTATCTTTTTAATGGTAATATCACCAATAAACATGCTAGTCGTTACGACGATTTTATGTTCAGCTTCTTCATACTGAGAGGTTTGCGTTCTGATGTTACGAAGGAATCCACTTTCACGACGATCAAGCACCTTCATATCGCCAATAAAAGAACTCGCCATGACTCGTACTTCAACATCCATATCATTCGGGATGAAAATCTTCACATCACCAATGAAGGCCGTGACATGAATCGTGGTCTCTCCTCTTGGAATTGAGGCACGTGTAAGATCAATAACGGAATCGCCTATAAAATGTGAGATCTGAATCGGCTTTAATTCCCAAGCTTCTTGACCTAGATGAACATCTCCGATAAATCCATGACGGTGAAGAACATCTCCCGAATCGAAATTACGAACAAAACCATCATATTTGTCGTGGTGGTGGTGATTAAAATTACGTTTCTTGGGCTCTTTCCATTCATCAAGTTGGTCATCTTCGGGATAGGCACCGTGAATATCCTTAAGTACTTCCTTCTCTTCATCGGTAAGCCCATATTTCACATTACTCGTCGGAGCTTGATCCATGTGTTCTTTCGGATTGCCTGTCGAACCATCGGAAGTGTTCCAAGTGCCTGACTCCCATTGCTTTTTGTGATGCGCATGACGCATGCGATTGGCTTCTCGCCGTGCTTTTCTTTCTTCATCTCTTGCTTTCTTAATCGAAGGCCAATCAGGCGATTCCTTTTTGCTCGGTCTAAAAATCACATTTAAACCAAAGAATATTAAGGCAAGGGGAGCTAGAAATTTGAACATTTCTCCAATAGATAAATCTGTAACGTTTAAATTCTTTAATAGAAAAATGGTGCCAACGCCGCACAACATTAAGCTCCAAATGGATTCCCCCCACTGATGCTTACGTTGTGATACGAAACCAACTAGTCCATAAAAAATCAGAATGACTGGCCAATACGTGGAAAACATATAGGCAACATCCACATGAATAATGCCCAATTGATTTAGTAAAAAGAGAGTGCCCGCTGATATGAGGACAAGCCCCCAGATCATTCTTTGAAATATATGCGGATTCATACGTTCTTCCTCCATTTGTGTGAAGCGTTGTTATGATAACTCTAGTTTATAAGATACCAAGTAGAATGAAAAGAGACGTTGGATTGAAGGCATCCTCGGTCTGGAGACCGATATTTTAGTCGATTTTCAGCAAACCTCACATGACCGTCGTATAAGCCGAACAATTAGATCATTATGTTATGTAATCTTACGTATTTCGTTGACATGCTTATCATCAGAACCGTATAATTGGTGCTGAGAATGCAAGTATTATAAGGGGAGATTGCAAAAATGGATCAAATCCAACAGCTTACTTCTGGCCTAGATACAATTTGGGTTGTATTGACCGCTGCGATGATTTTATTGATGGAAGGCGGCTTTGCCTTACTTGAAGCTGGTTTTGTAAGACAAAAGAATGCCGTAAGTATTATCATGAAAGTATTTGTTGATATCTCATTTGGTGCGCTTATTTTTTACTTTTTTGGATTTGCACTTATGTACGGTAAGGACGCAGGTGGGTTCATCGGTACAACAGGCTTTTTCATGGGAGGAGATTTAACACACATCGCGTTAACCATCTCACATGAAACCTATTGGTTATTCCAATGCGCCTTTGTTATCGCCGTTATCTCAATTGTATCCGGAGCTGTAGCAGAACGCATCAATTTCCGTGCTTATATTCTTTATACAATAGCCATGACTGGATTAATCTATCCTGTTGCTGGCCACTGGGTATGGGGCGTCAATGGTTGGCTTGGCAAGCTTGGTATGGTTGACTTCGCTGGATCAGCCGTCATCCACGGTCTCGGAGGTTTCTCCGCTCTTGCCGCTGCGATGATCATCGGTCCACGAATTGGCAAATTCTCTGCAGATGGAACAGCCAACATTGTTCCACCATCTAATCTGCCACTTGCCTCCGTCGGCGCATTCATCCTTTGGTTCGGTTGGTTTGGGTTTAATTCCGGGAGCACGTTAAGCGCTACTAACTCCTCGATCGGACACATCGCGGTAACAACGATGCTATCCGCTGCAGCAGGCTGTGCCGCCTGCATTCTGTTCACCATGATGCGCTATCGCAAAGCGGATCCGCCCATGGTTATCAATGGCGCGCTCGCTGGGCTCGTCGGAATTACTGCAGGCTGCGCCTTCGTCAGTGACGTGGCAGCCATCTGTATTGGCGCGATATGCGGGATTGCCATGGTCTACGCCACGGAAATACTGGAAGCCAAACAAATTGATGACCCCGTTGGCGCCTTCCCGGTACACGGTATCAGCGGATGCCTAGGTACGATTGCCGTCGGCTTATGTGCGAAACCAGATGCCATTCGCGAAGGAACGGCTGGATTATTCTATGGCGGCGGTTTCCACCTTTTAGGTGTTCAAGCACTAGGACTCATCACTGTCTGTGTGTGGGGATTCCTCATCACGTGGGTATTCATGAAGCTTATTAAGATGATTGTCCCTTTGCGCGTAAGTCGCGACGAGGAATTGGTCGGTCTAGACGTAGGATCTCACGGCGTTCCCGCTTACAGTCAGGAAGAAGGATTCCTGGACTTACAGCATTTGAAGAACAATCAATAAGGACGGAATCGAATAGGAGGGGGCGGCTAGCCCCCGACCTCTCACACCACCGTACGTACCGTTCGGTATACGGCGGTTCATGAAACATTCCGTAAATCGTGGTATCTGTCCGCTAAACTTTTAA
>NZ_JCAUAN010000044.1:0-47200 GCF_059691975.1 Paenibacillus sp. J22FR5
GTATGTAAGACCCCTTGTAGACGACGAGGTTGATAGGTTCGAGGTGGAAGTGCGGCAACGTATGCAGCTGACGAATACTAATCGGTCGAGGGCTTAACCAAAATTCCTAAGTAAACCTAACTTTACGCAAGTTTCGTATCTAGTTTTCAAGGCGCAAACAAACGCTTTGACTGTTTGGTGATGATGGCGGAGGGGATCCACGCGTTCCCATCTCGAACACGACCGTTAAGCCCTCCAGCGTCGATGGTACTTGAACCGCAGGGTTCTGGGAGAGTAGAACGTTGCCAAGCAGTTACCATATATAGGAATCTTTTGACGTAGTCAAAAGTCTCTCTGATACGGGTACTTTAATCTATGACGCGGGGTGGAGCAGCCCGGTAGCTCGTCGGGCTCATAACCCGAAGGCCGCAGGTTCAAATCCTGCCCCCGCAACCAATGATGCGAGTCATTAGCTCAGTTGGTAGAGCACCTGACTTTTAATCAGGGTGTCGTAGGTTCGAATCCTACATGACTCACCATTTGCCTTATTTTACAGCATGCGCGTATGGCGGAATTGGCAGACGCACTAGACTTAGGATCTAGCGGGCGACCGTGGGGGTTCAAGTCCCTCTACGCGCATCAAACATCCCCAAGTCGTATCTTACGGCTTGGGGATCCCTATGCGGAAGTGGCTCAGCGGTAGAGCATCGCCTTGCCAAGGCGAGGGTCGCGGGTTCGATCCCCGTCTTCCGCTCCATTTTAGTAAGCGCCCTTAGCTCAGCTGGATAGAGTATTTGACTACGAATCAAAAGGTCGGGAGTTCGAATCTCTCAGGGCGCGCCATTTTTTATTACAATCGTATCGGGACGTAGCTCAGCTTGGTAGAGCACCTGCTTTGGGAGCAGGGGGTCGCATGTTCAAATCGTGTCGTCCCGATCAAGTAAGAAAGCATAGACAATCAGCTTCATGCTGATAGAGTCTATGCTTTTTTCATTTTCCAGATAAGATCGTATAAGTTTTCGCTTATCGAAAGCGGCTTTCTGTCTGATTGGCGTTAAGATAAAACCTACCTCAACACGCGGTCGCTCGTCTTTGGATGACGTTGACAGAGGTTTTTCTCATCTTCATTTACTATTTTCTGGGCTTCAAGTTTCCATTGGTGTATAGTAGACAGGGAAGAGGAGGTTACATCATGGAACTACGCTGGAGAAGGAATCTATTTATTTTATGGATTGGAGCATTCTTTTGCGCGATGGCGTATACACTCTCAATCCCGTTTATCCCAATTTTTTTACAAGAAGATTTAGGTATACATAGCGGTTTGGAGGCTTGGTCGGGGATTACATTTTCGGTGAGCTTTCTGGCGAGCGCGTTAATTGCACCTTATTGGGGCTCACTAGCAGATAAATATGGACGAAAGCCAATGCTGCTTCGCTCAGGCCTAAGCTTGAGTGCTGTTTATTTTCTTAACTATTTCGTGAATGATCCCTATACATTTATTGTCGTTCGTGTTCTCCAAGGACTTATGGCGGGTTATATTCCAGCGTCGATGGCTCTAGTCAGTACGAATACACCAGAGAAGCATGTGGGTTATGCACTGAGTGTCATGTCAACGGCGACGGCTGCTGGAAGCATTCTAGGCCCCCTGTTAGGAGGCATGCTCAGTCATTGGGTAGGAACACGAGAGTGTTTCCTCGCATCCGGTTTCATTGTACTCATTTCGGCGGTGATCGCTGTCGTTGGTGTGAAGGAAGTGCATCAGAAGAAAGCGGGAGCACGTCCAAGTGTCCTGCAGGACATTAAGCAAGCTACAGCTAATAGAAGATTATTATCCATTTTTGGATTAACCTTATTGGTTGCAACCTCCGTGATGATTTTGGAACCGTTGCTGACTATTTATGTTGTCCAAATCGGCGGAAGTGCCAAAGGAGCATCGCTGAGCTCGGGTATTATCTTCTCGGCTGTCGGCGTTGCTACCGTTATCATGGGATCAAGATGGGGTATTATCGGGCAACGCATCGGATACGACAAAACACTGCTCATTGGCTTAATTGGCGGCGGTATAGGAAATCTGTTGCAGTTAACTGCACATAATCTGATTGCTTTCGGTGTGCTTCGATTCAGTTATGGGTTATTTTTTGCTGCGGTCTACCCGGCACTAAATGCACTCATTGTTAAAAATTCGGACGCGGATTTCCGAGGCCGAGCGATGAGTCTAAACCAAACGTCGAATCAATTGGGGATGATGATCGGTCCTTTGATTGGTGGGTTTTTAGGTGGATGGATTGGGATTCATTCGGTATTTTTGCTAACAGGATGCTCTTTGCTCCTAGCAGCTGGTTGGTTGCAGGTTAACCTTAGGAAACAAATGAAACAGATCTCGATAGAATAAGGTTTCAACGGAAATAATTTTGTTAATAAAGGAGAATGAGTGAAAGATGGACTTGGGGCTGCGAAGTTTCCAAACGTTATTTCAATTGACAAAAATCATAAATTCTCAACATACCATGCCAGAACTACTGCAGGCTTTCGTGGATGCGATTGCAGAGGAGATTACACAGGCAGATTTGGTGGGCTTTTTTCTGAAGCAGTCTGATGGCACTTTTCAAGGATATACGAGTAATAAATTACCTGCAGATATTCGAGAACTAGTCATCGACCCTAGTAAAGACGAGTTTGTGAGGGATATTCTGCGTAAACAAGCTAGCGAATATATCTCAGATACGAGTATTGATTTGCGATTGGATCAAATGAAGCGGCAATTATTAAAAATCAAGTCTATCCTAGGTTATCCCGTCATCGTAGACAATGAGGTGTTTGGACTTGTTTTCGTGCATGATTTCGGTAAACACATGCATATTACGCAGGGGCAATTAGACACGACGGATGCATTCGTGAATATGGCCAGCGTTGCGATCAGCAACATGCGATTGTACGAGCAGCATCAAATTCTGATGGAGAAGCAACAACGATTACTAGATGCAATGGAAACATTATCAGATTCATCATCCGTTAGGGATGTGCTGGACTCTTTACGATCGATCATGACGGATTCAGAAGATTGATGTTCTACTCATCTAGGTATGAATGAACACAAATTTGAACGATAAAGGGGCCATTCAGTGATGTTGACACGAAAGATGGGACGTTTGAATAAGGAAACCTCTGTTGTGATGTTTGGCGCAGCTAGTCTCGGGCAGGTAACACAGGAAGAGGCAGATGCCTCGATCGCCTTCGCGTTGGCGCATGGCGTGGATCATTTTGATACAGCGGCCAGCTATGGCGATGCGGAGATCCGGATGGGCCCGACGATTAGCCGGGTGCGAAATGATATTTTTTTAGCTACAAAAACAGGGCAAAGAACCAAGAAAGAAGCCAAAGAAGAGATTTATCGCTCCTTGGAACGGATGAAAGTGGACACGGTTGACCTGCTCCAACTGCATGCGGTGGGATGTATGGCGGAATTAGATCGCTGCACGGCAAAAGGAGGGGCGTTGGAAGCGGCTTTAGAAGCGCAAAGCGAAGGTATTGTGAAAGAGATCGGGATCACAGGCCATGGGCATGAGGCGCCGGCGGTTCATTTGGAAGCCTTGCGCAGGTTTCCATTCGCTACTATCCTTTTTCCACTGAATTACTATATGTACGGGTTGCCAGAGTATCGTGAGGCAGTTGATGGCCTGATGGAAGAAGCGAATAAGCAGCAGACGGCGATTCGGGTTATTAAAGCTATTGCGAAAGCGCCTTGGATAGAAGGAGCAGAGCGTCCCTATGCGACGTGGTATGAGCCGTTCGATCAGCAGGAGATTATCGATGCTTGTGTGCATTTTGTGCTATCGTTCCCTAGTGTATGCGGGTTCGCGAGTGCGGGAGATGTGCATTTATTCCCGAAAATCGTGAATGCAGTGGAACGCTACGGCACGATGAATAAGGACGAAGTCGAGCGGATACTGAGCGGGATTAGCGGGTATACGAGTGTTTTTGGGGCGCCGACGTCGATAGCTTAAGGTAATAAGCCTTCACCCTATTTGTGGGGATGAAGGTTTTTTTGTGTTAATTGCTCCCAGTACGTCACTTATTGGCTATATAGTACGAATAGCTATGAGGTACGTTAGGAGGAAATTAACATGTTTAAATTAAAGGCAATACCTCGACGCTTGTGGCAAGCGTGTGCGGGCATCGTCCTGATTCTCAGTGTGAGTATGGTGCTAATGAGTTATTTCTACATAAAAGGACTAGATGTATCTCTGTTGAATCAGCCGCTTCCCGAGGCATCCATTGTGCTCGATAAGAACGGTCAAGTTGCTTCTCAACTATCTGCGTCAAAGATCAATGCAGTCACTTTTGATGAAATCCCGCAGGTGCTCGTAGATGCGATTGTCGCCGTGGAGGATAGACGGTTCTTTGAGCATAAGGGCGTTGATGTAAAATCCATCTTCCGCGCTGTCGCGCGTGACGTGCTGAAAGGAAGCTATTCCGAGGGAGCTAGTACGATTACTCAGCAGCTAGCTCGAAATCTCTTTCTGACAGCGGATAAAACGGTAGGACGTAAACTGAGGGAAGCCGCTTATGCCATCAAAATAGAGACTTCCTACAGCAAGAATGACATTTTGGAAATGTATCTCAACAAGATTTATTTCGGAGAAGGCAGCTGGGGGGTACAGGGGGCGTCGAAAACCTATTTTAATAAAAATGTGAAAGACCTCACCCTGTCAGAAGCGGCGGTACTGGCTGCGCTGCCGAAGGCACCAAGCCACTATTCACCTTTCCAGAATGAAGAACAGGCGCTGGAGAGAAGGAATACCGTCCTAAAGCTGATGCAGGAGGAAGGTAAAATATCTCCACAAGCTTATGAGAAAGCAGCAGCTTCAGCGCTAGGGGTAGTGAAAACGGAAAACACGAATGAGGCTAAAGGTCAAAATCGCGCCTATGTCGATGCTGTTATCGAGGAGGCCGTCAACCTCTATGGCTTTACGGAGGAGCAGTTGCTGACAGGCGGCTTGCGTATCACCACAGAGCTTGATCCTGCGGTACAAAAGGCAGTCATAGATGTTTATAACGATAACAGTTTGTTCCCCGCAAGCAAGCCAGATCAGCTTATTCAAAGCGGGGCTGTTATTGTGGACCAGAAAACAGGCGGAGTTAGGGCACTAACTGGTGGACGCGGAGAGGGGGTATTTCGGGGCTTCAGCCATGCTACCCAGTTAAAAAGACAACCAGGATCAACCTTTAAGCCTATCGCTGTGTATGGACCTGCTTTGGAACTAGGATATAAGCCGTCCTCTATGTTATTTGATGGTCCGCTGAATATCGAAGGATACCAGCCTCAAGATTGGGATCACCAATCTAGGGGGCAAGTATCGATGCAAGATGCCATCACATCGTCCTGGAATATACCTGCGGTCTGGCTACTACATGAGATAGGTATCGACAATGGCTTGAAGTTTGCGAAGTCTTTGGGCATATCCTTACCCGCACAAGATCGACAATTGGGTATCGCGCTTGGCGGGCTTTCGGAGGGAGTATCTCCGCTGCAAATGGCGCAAGCCTTTAGTACTTTTGCAGCTAAAGGTGTATTGTATCCTGCACATACGATCTCGAAAATCGAGACCAACGATGGCCATCTACTCGTACAAGCGAAATCGAAGGGTGTCCCTGTGATGCGAGCTGAAACAGCGGATGCCATGACTTCGATGCTGCAGACCGCAGTAGCGCAAGGAACAGGGAAGAATGCAACCATGAACCGTCCTGTAGCGGGCAAATCGGGTACCACACAGCTGCCAGCGACGAAGGAATTTGAGAGGATCGGCAGCGGAAGTGCCAAGGATGCTTGGTTCGTCGGCTATACGCCGGAGTTGACGGCAGCAGTATGGGTCGGCTATGACCGAACGGATGCGACACATTATTTAACTACCTCGGGCGGTGCGGTCCCAGCGGTATTATTCCGTGAAATGATGAGCCGTGCATTAGCTCAGACACCGGTGATTCCATTCGACATTCCGGTGAGTGTGATGGAGGGACTTCAGAATGAAAACTCGCCTGCTCAGTCTCAATCCGCAGAAGCATCAGCGAAGACAGACAAGGAGCTGAGAAAGCAAGCAGAACAAGGACATGGGCATGGTAAAGGGAAACAAAAGTAAACAGAATGAAGCCCTCGTAATCCGTTAAGGAGAGCGAGGGCTTCATTTTATTCTAGTTAGTCATGTTTGTTGTTGTTGTTGTTGTTCCCATGTTTCTTCTCGTTCTTTGCTCTATCTTTTTCTTTTTCTGTATTTTTTTCCTTTTGATTTTCTGTTTGAACATCTTTTCGATCTTCTTCTTTTTCATCGGAATTGATTTTTAAATGAATGTTCAACTTATCCCCATCTAGGGCGTACTGTTTGGCTAGCTGCTGTGCCAGCACCTGTCTAGCATTGGATGCGTTGAGATCAATAGAGCCAAGCAATTTAGAGATCCAGTCTTGAGCTTGAGAACCCGTAAGATGAATGTTGCCTGCATGCGGTGACTGGATCTTCAGATCAAACTCAGGTCCATGAGATCCCTTTGATTGTTTGATGTGAAGGTTAAAGTGCTGTCCATCCCCGCTTACATCTATATCCTCCAAGTCAGTATGACCACCTGGCGGTGTCACATTTGGAGCACTATCCTTGGTCTTTGTAGGCGTAGAAGTTGGTTGAGCAGGTATGCTTGGTGCTGCCATGACAGGGAGCTCGCTTGGAATAGGAGTTACCTGGGGTTCTGTTTCTGTTTTCGAAGCGACCGCGGTTTCTGAAGTTCCCTTCACATAAGCCGCCTGTTTCTTGTTATTCAGAATGACTTCAATCTCATTCCCAGTTCGCAAATCACTGGGCTGAGCCTTCTGATCGTTGAGATACACCCAGACGGATGAAGCTAATGGAATAGTCTGATCACCAGACTCCGTATGTAAAGTAATCGCATCCGCCGTCATGGTTGTTAGCTTGCCATTGATGGTTGTTGACGTAGCTGTGCTGGATGACGTTGTGGCATAAGCGGTCCAACCACAGAGCATCAGAGCTGGTAAAGCAATTGCAATGATTGTTAGTTTCATTCGTTTAAACATTTGAAACACCTCCGCTAACAGCTTTCGAGGCGAAGGGAGGTTTTAGGAGGGTACATGATAATCTACATAGCTAAAGATAGGCAGACTAGTCGGTGTCCGACTGCAGGCGCTGCATGAATTCTTCAACTGCGCTGTAGCCTTGCTGACGCAAATACCAATTGTTGGCGGCGGCTTCAATGAGGCCGGCAACGTCGCGTCCGGGCTGTAACTGGATTTCAATATGTGGAATAGAAATATCCATATAGTCGGTGAACGTAGGTTCAAGCTCCAGATCATTATGGAGCGCATGCTCCTGCCACTTTGTAAGCTCGATATCGAGTACGATACGTGTTTCATCTTGGAAAGCCTTGCGGCCGTAAAGCCGTGAGACATTGATGAGTCCAACGCTGCGCAGTGCGAGGAATTCCTTCGTTTTGCCATTGTGCGTACCTAGCAAGGTTTCGGGGCTGATTTTCTTCAGCACGACAATATCATCAGCCACAAGGCGATGTCCTCTGCGGATGAGCGTGTGGGCTGTTTCGCTTTTGCCAACGCCGGATTTCCCGCGCAGCAGGATGCCGATCCCCGAAACATTGACGCAGACGCCGTGGACGGCAATCTCCTGAGCAAGCGATTTACTCAAATATAAATCAACTAAGTCCTGAAATTTACTTGTAGGTGAGCTGGTACGGAGAAGGGGAATTTTCTCTTCTTCGCAGTATTTCTTTAAGTATTTCAAGCCTTCCTGATTTCGTGTTACGACAAAACAAGGCGGATGATATTTCACAATATTACCAATGTGCAAATTTCTTTCATTTTCGCTGAGCTTATGCAAGTAGGTAATTTCTTTACGACCTAATAGCTGGACATGTGCTTGTGGGAAATATTCAAAATAGCCGACAAATTCGAGCCCAGGGCGGTGTGCCTTCGTTTTGGTGATAGGGCGGTGGAGCTCCGAATGGCCAGCGAGAATTTCGAGCGAAAAGCGTTCAACTAAGTCTTTCACAGTGACAGGCTTCAAACGGGAGATCCTCCTTCATGTATACGTAAGTAAAACTAGCATCGTAATTAGCTTTACGTTGTATTTAAAGATGTCTATACTAGATTCTCTTCAGCATAGTAACAATCCTTTAATGAAAGCGCTTGAGCACAGTGTACATAGCATTTCTTGGCATTTCATGTTGCTTTTGTATGTTAAGTTGGTATGATTAAAGGAAAAGCTTTAGGGGGATCGGATGGAAATGGACGCTACATACAAGAACTGCCAAAGTTGCGGGATGCCTCTCGCTCGTGATGAGCAAGGCGGCGGTACCGAGAAGTCGGGTATTAAGAGCAAGATGTATTGCAGTCATTGCTATCAGGACGGTGAATTTACTTTACCGGATTTAACGGTTGAGCAGATGAAGGATAGGGTAAAGTCGAAGCTGGTGGAGTTTGGTTTCCCACGGTTTCTTACCGGACTATTCACAAGAAATATTCCGAAATTGAAGAGGTGGTCGTCCCGTGAGTAATAAGAATAATGTGCAATCATTTGCAGCGATGAAAGAATGGCTTGCGATTCCGGAAACCTTTCGCACGCGTCTGTTATCGAATGTTTTTTGCGGGAATTGCAGGGGGGAAACGACGATCATCGACTATTCGGTGAATCTGGAGAAATTAGGAATTGTGCTGGAAGGCAAATGTAAGACGTGTCTTCATAAAGTTGCACGTGTGATAGAGAGAGAATAAAAAACAAATAACGCTCTGCACCCAAATGGTGTAGAGCGTTTCAAATTATTTTCTTTACTTATCCACCTCTCTGTATGTAAAAGCAGCTATCTGTGAAAGCCGCATTTTTTGGCAAGTGTTGGCCATGTTGAGAGGAACATGCTTTCCCACCTGTCTTCAGGTAATACGAGGATCCATCTGGCGATTTGATCCAAGCCCATTTCGTAAAGCGTGTGAAGCACTTCTTCTTTTTCAGAACCGGTTTTTAATGCTAACATCTCAAAACCACCTCAATCGAATGTATTCAAACAATTATGTATATGCGAATTTTTGAAAATATGTGACATTTATTTTCAAAATGCTTTCATAGCAAAGAAAATAGCTTGTTTATTGTGCTATATGGTAACAGTATGGTAAAAAATTCTCGTTAGGCTTGTTTAAGTAATGGAGGAAAATTCCCGAATCCGGTTCAAGCAAGCGGGAAGATGTGGTTTTGAGATTAAAGGTGAGTTGGTGTATCCAGAAGTATTCTTTTAACATGATTAATTAAGTCATGCGGAGAATGAGGGAATCATGCAAATAAAAGGTATCCAAAAGGAAGACCCCATGGATACCTTTATTATTGATGGAGCAATGTGCAAGAAGCGCATCGGTCTTATTTTAGCTGGCTGCGTATGCTCAGATCGATGGTTTGGAGTACCTGAGCAAGCTGCTCGTCTGAAACCGTCTCTCGTCCGTATCGCACCCGATTATAAGCAGTGGTAAGCGCGTGAACCGAAGCTTCTGCGAGCTGTGTTTGATGCGTGAGCTCCCAGCCTGTTTCGTTGGGGGTTAACGATCTCTTGAAGATGTAGCCACGCTTACCCGCCTGCCCAATTAACAATCGGTAGAGGAAGCGGATGCGCTCCTCATTATTCGGTAGTTGTGACCAAGAAGGCTCGTGAGCCGACGTTGGCCACAGTTTAGAACTTGCTTTGCGCCACCACAGGTTCGGAAGCTCTCTCCAGTCGAGAAGGGCTTCTTTCTCATCTGTGTAGCCTTCGGTTGTATCCCCTTGCTGACGACGCAGGGACTGCTTCCAAAAGCGACGAATAAGCGAGAGGAGAGCTGGCGCAAGCTTCATCAGGAGGAGGTAGATACAGCCAAGCACGAGTGCAATGACAAGGATATAGCCAATAATCTGAACAACATAATGCATGAGAATACCAAACCATCCCGGTTCATGAGGCGTAGCTGGCGGGAGCTCCATAGGAGGCGGTGCCGAAGGGCTGGCTTCAGGTACACCAGGTGGTGCTTCGGATGACATCAATCCCAGCAGCCAAGCCATGATCCCATGTAGAAGGGGAATGAGACCTTGTTTCACTTGTTGAAAGTAAGCGACCGCAGCGATAACGGCAATAAAGCCGAAGAGCCATACGCGACTGGAGCGTTTCACGGTTTGGGACAGTGACGAAGCGGCAGCATGATCATTTCCCGCTAGGGTAGCGATCAGGAGTTGTGCACGATTCGTAATAAAGAAGAAGAGGATCAAGGTACCGAAGCCAAGTCCGTTTAGGGCTATTTTATAAGGCTGCATTAGGTCTATGCGTCCCATAATCGGAACCCCGATAACGTACATCACCCCAGAGATTACGAAAACCCCAGGTGAGTAGAGCGACAGCCAACCGTCTTTGGTGTACCGTATGCCCCGATAGACGAGTAGGGCTCCAATTACCGTACTGACAGCGATATGCAACGTGTTCATTTGAAATAAATAGGATAAACCATAACCTACAGCGACACAGACAAGGAACTCATAGCCTTTCCGCGTCAGCCATTTCAACTGCCCGAAGCAGGCGCCGATTACGAAGCATAGCAGTAGTTGTATAAAAGTGAATACGAGTGAGCTATCGAACAGATAGACCTGAGCTAGCGTAACTAGCGGGGCAAAGATAACAAGCTCGATGAAAGCGAATAAAAGTGCAAAGCCGCATATACGTAGGAAAAGATAAAGACGATTAGGCCGAGAATTCATTATTTGATTAGGCAAGGGCATGGGCATCGGAGAGAGCCACCTCCTTATCGCTGAGGTCGAGAAGGTTATGCGCTAATGGCACGACGAACACGGAATGTCCTAATGTTTCTAAACGTTCAATGCTGCGTGCCATCCCATCGGAAACGAAGGCTGTGAGCAAGATAATGTCCAACGCTTCACCTTCCACCTCGATCCCGTAATCGAGAAAATCCTCACAGGAGCGGGCACAAGAAATCGCAAGCTTCGCCATCGTTTGGAACAGATGCGTTAGATGCCCCCAGCCACCTTCAGGCGCACAATAAACGGGAACCCCTGGCTCATTCTGCAGCCATCCGTTATACCCAAAACCAACAGGAACCCCTCGGCTTACGGCATGTTCGGCTAATGTGGCTGCGTAGGAGAGCGCTTTTTCCACGAGCTCCGGGTCAGTGACCGCATCCCACATCGTTTCTGTGACCTGGCTGTTGACGACGATTAGCAGTCTGGGATCAGCAGTGAACTCCCGGTTGTAGACTTGAAGCCGCCCACTCCGAGCCGTTGCTTTCCAGTGAATGCTGTTCATCGTATCGCCATAACGATACTCTCTTGCACCAGAAACGAGAAACGGATCTGGCATAATCCATCGCTTCACGGTGACGTCCCCTTGCCAGCGACTGGACAGAATCGGGATGTCATGATGATTAACTAAACGCGGATACACCAGCAGCTCCACATGAATGCGATGCGTAGTAGAAGCTGCTTGCATGCCTACGAAATCACCCATCGTTGCCGCAATCGTTTCCAACTTGTACCAGCCGCGTTTAGCTGCATGCACCCCGTGACGGCGCACGATCCGGGTATAGGGCATGAGGCTGAATAGACTGCGATGGTTTTGAAAAAGAGAGCCGCTGCTCACTTCTAGATTCTTCATCTGCGTAAAGTGCAGACCGGCATGAATCGTTGATTCTAAGCGCAGCCAAGGAATGGGCGCGAGCTTGCGGTTCACGATCGTTTCGATCATAAGAAGTTCATCGCCGACATGGCAATTCGCCTTATTAAAGGTTCGTTCAATGCGAAGTCCGCGAAACCCCCAGCGGGCAAAAAACTGAAACTGGAGGAAGAATAGAAGGGCAGCGATGATCACAATCCAGCTTATGCTCATCGTTACCCCAGCTTCACTTCCGTAGGAACGGGGGTAGTGGCAAGTACACTGGTCAGCAGTGCAAGCACTTGCTGATCCTGTTGGCGCGAGCGCGTGCGCAGCAGAACGCGGTGCGCCCAGATCGGCACGACCAGCGCTTTGACGTCGTCTGGCAGCACGTAGTCGCGGCCGCGCAGCGCCGCATACACCTGCGCCGCCTTCATCAAGGCGCGCACCCCGCGCGGGCTGACGCCGAGCGCCGCATCTGCATGCGTGCGCGTCGCTTCCGCGAGCTGCACGATGTAATGCAGCAGCTCGTCGCCGACGCGCACCTGCGTGAAGAGCCGCTGCGCTTCGAGCAGCTCCGCGCGGCTCACGACCGGCAGCAGCGCATCCAGCGGATCCTGCTGCTGGTAGCGCTGCAAGATCAAGACCTGCTCGGCTGCCGTCGGATAGCCGAGGGACAGCTTCATCAGGAAGCGGTCGAGCTGCGCTTCCGGCAGGGGAAAGGTCCCCTGATTCTCGACAGGGTTCTGTGTGGCAATGACGAGGAACGGCGCTTCCAGCTTGCGCGTTTCCCCGTCGATGCTGACCTGACGCTCCTCCATGCTCTCCAGCAAGCTGGACTGTGTGCGCGGCGTCGCGCGGTTAATCTCATCGGCGAGCACGATGTGAGCGAAGAGCGGACCTGGGCGGAATTCGAATTCGCCCAGCTTCTGGTTGAAGAAATTGATGCCGCTTACATCAGAAGGCAGCAAGTCGGGTGTAAACTGGATGCGCTTCATAGAGCCGTCCAGGGAGCGGGCAAGCGCTTTGGCAAGCTGCGTTTTGCCAGTGCCAGGCACATCTTCGAGCAGTACGTGACCAGAGGCGATCAGTGCGATGACCATGAGCTCGACGGTGTCGTTTTTACCAATAATAACGCGGCCTACGTTTTCTTTGATGAGGGAAGCGATATGTCCAATATGTGCGATATTCAAATGATTAACCTCCTAAATGATGAATGATGTGAATGAATTGACGATGCGGAGCAGTAAAGGTGCAAATGAGCTTAGATAAAGGATACAAGTTTGGTTAAAGGGAACGTCGTTCCGCTATTTCGACCATTTTGTTACTTTGAAGACCCGTAACGGAACGTCGTTCCTCTATCCAACGAAAAACAGGGGAAAACCCTCTGTTAATGGTAAAATAGCGGAACCTCGTTCCCTTTCAGGAGAAAAATAGGGTAATTTACTGAAATAGCGCACTGAGGTTCCCTTTCGTTGTCAGAGAGGCTGGATTAGGCATGCGGGTTCACCGTTTATGTGGTATGTCAGGTGTTACATATATCCCCTCCAATTTTAACACCTCACAGGGGATTTTTACCATTGTTTCCTTGGACAGCCTCCAATTCTATTTGTATATTCGACGGGCAGTGAGTACAATGATGGTGATAATTAGTAACGTTACGAAAGATGCTTCTAAATTGGGGGAGCCTAGGAGGTCTGGCATGTACAAGCTGTTGTTAGTGGATGATGAAGAGGATGTGCGGGAAGGTGTCGTCCGTGAAATAAATTGGGAAGCCATTGGCTTTGAAGTCGTCGATAAGGCGGAGAATGGCAAAGAAGCGCTGGAGATGGTCGAGCGGCTGCAGCCGGATGTCGTTGTGACGGATATACAGATGCCTTTTATGAACGGGTTGCAGCTAGCTGAAGCAATTAGAGAGCGCTTTCCAACGATTAAGCTCATCATTCTGACGGGGCATGATGAATTTGAGTACGCGCAGCGGGCCATTAAGCTGCATATTGATGAATATGTGCTGAAGCCTTTTTCCGCGCAGGAGCTGGTGAATGCCTTACTGAAGGTGAAGGCCCAAGTACAGGAGGAGGTTGCGCATCGCGAGGATGTGCAGCTGCTCAAAGAGCATTACCGCAAGAGTATGCCTGTGCTCAAGGAAAATTTCCTAGCGACGTTAATGAACCGGAAGCTCCCGCGTGACGAGGTGTTTGAGAAGGCAGCGAACTATGGGATTGAGTTAGGCGGAAATAGCTATGTCGTGGCCGTTTTGAGCATAGATGGGGTCCTTATTTCAGAAGAGGATTCGGAGAACCGAGGGGAACTGTCGAAGTCACTTTCATTGAAGTATTCCGAAGATCAGGCGCTGAAATATTTTGCTCTCTTAAATATTACGGAAGAAATCGCCAATAAACGCGGGCTAGGTCTTGTTTTCATGCATAATGATCAGGTTGTCTTGTTAGCTGCGAGAGAGAATAGAGATAAGGAAGCGGCGCTGCAGGAAACGATGCGCGTGCTGGAAGAAATTCGGCAGAGTGTGGAAAAATATTTGAAATTCACGCTAACCGTTGGGATCGGCAGTGTGATGAAGGATGTCACGAAAATCAGCTATTCGTATGAGGATGCGGTACTTTCCCTCGACTATCGACTTATTCTGGGCAGCAATCGGATGATCTATATTGATGATGTGGAGAAGCGCAGCGTTGACAAAATTCGTTTTGACGATGTTAAGGAACACGCGTTGACTCGGTGTATCAAGGTAGGTACGATGCAAGAGATCCGAGAGACGATTGATGTGCTGTTTCAGGGGGTCGAGGCTGGCGTTTCGGTCAAGGATTATCAGATTTATTTGCTTGAAATTCTCACCTGTATTCTGAAAGCAGCGAAGGATTCGAGTCTGAATGTCGACGAGGTGTTTGGCGAGAATTTTATTCCTTTTACGGAGATTAATAAGTTCACGTCCTTGGAGGAAGCGAAGCATTGGTTGGCCGAGTTATGTGCGAGTATGATGAATCACATTGCAACAGACCGACAATGTACGTACAAGAATTTGGTCGAGTTAGCCAAAGATTATACGAAGAGCCATTTCCATGAGGGTGATATCAACATCAACAAGGTGTGCGGACATCTGCATATCAGCGCGGGATATTTCAGTTCTATTTTCAAAAAAGAAACGAAAATGACCTTCGTCAACTATTTGAACCACATTCGGATGGAAGCAGCGAAAGAACTCCTTCGCACTACGGACATGAAAGCGCTGGAAATCGCCGAGAAGGTGGGCTATGCGGATGCGAATTATTTTTCGTTCTCTTTCCGCAAAAATGTCGGTGTTTCCCCGAAGGAGTATCGCAATAACAGTGCCAAAGGGCTGTAGGAACTGGAAAGGGGGAGAATTGCTTTGAAACGCAGAGTGAGTACGCTGCTAAAGGCTTTATATAACGTAATACTCGACACGATGCGGGTGAAAAGTATTCAGTTTACAATTACGATGTCATTCATTCTTATTACTGTAACGGTCATGCTCATTGTTTCCTTGGTGCTTTATAATAAATTTGCCAAAACGGCAGAGGAAAGCGCCTTTCTGAATACGGCACAGGTCATTGAGCAGGTTCAATTCAACCTGGAGCAGTATATCAAGGGCATGTCCGATACGTTTGAGGTCGTGGATGCGAAAATAGCGAGAAGCCGCGGCATCCCATCGGACAAGCTGCTCGAACAGCTAGACACAATCGCCAGTACACGAGAGGATATTGTGTCTATTCATCTTTTTACCGCAGATGGCGGGCTGGTTACGGGGGTGCCAACAACAGAGATGCGCAAAAATACACGGCTGCTCGAGCAGTCGTGGTTTAAGTCTGCCCTCGATAACCCCAACCATCTTACCTTCTCCTTACCGCATATCCAGAACCTATTCAAGGATCCTTACAAGTGGGTTGTTTCCATGAGCAAAGGGGTCACGATCGAACAGAATGGGCAAATGGTGGATGCGGTTATTTTGGTGGATATCAATTTCAAGACGCTTGACGACGTATTCCGTACGGTTTCTTTGGGGAAGAAGGGCTATGTCTATATCATTGACGATTCTGCGGGCAGCATTGTGTATCACCCTCAGCAGCAGCTCATTTATATTGGGCTGAAGTATGAGAATGTGGAGCAAGCCCTCAAATTTTCGTATGGCAAATATATGGACGTGAGCGATGGCGAGTCGCGGTTAAACGTAGTGCGGACAGTCAATAACATTGGATGGAAAATAATCGGGGTCTCTTACCTCGATGAAATGGTAACGACGCGCAAGGAAATCAGTACATTCATGATTTGGCTGCTGGTGATCGTGCTTCTCTTTATTTTGTTGATTTCCTCGTTTATGTCCGCGCGTATTTCTCAGCCTATTAAACGACTCAAGAAGTCGATGGAAATGGTGGAGAAGGGTCATTTTGACACCTACATTCATGTGCGTGGGGCGGATGAGGTCGAGCAGCTGTCGCGGCGCTTCAATCTGATGGTCTCCAGGGTGAGGGAGTTGATGGACCAGAGTATCGAGGAGCAGGAAATTAAGCGGAAGAACGAGCTGGAGGTACTCCAATCACAGATTAATCCGCATTTTTTATACAATACACTCAATTCGGTCGTGCGTATGGTGGGTAACGGTAGGAACGAAGAAGTTGTGACGACGATAACGTCTCTGTCGAAATTTTTCCGGATCTCGCTCAGCAAAGGTAAAAATATTATTACCATCGGTGAAGAGATCGAGCATATTCGCAATTATTTGATCATCCAGAAAATGCGCTATAAGGACAAGTTTGAATACGAAATCCGTGTTCCAGAAGAGGTGCTTCCTTACAAAACGCTCAAACTGATTCTCCAACCTTTTGTAGAAAATGCGCTCTACCACGGGATTGAATATATGGTGGACGAAGGGCTGATTGAGCTGTCTGTCACGATGGAAAAAGGGAGGATTTTCTTCGAGATTCGAGATAATGGGGTCGGCATGTCGGAGGATACGCTCAAGAGCATTTTGTCCGGTCAGGTGAAGAGTGAAAAAGGCTCAGGTGTCGGACTGCGAAATGTGCATGAGCGGATACAGCTTTATTTTGGCATGGACTATGGTGTGAATATTAGCAGTGAGCTTGAGGAAGGAACGATCGTCACGATTACGATACCAGCCATATTAGACGACGAAGGGGGATAGAACGATGAGATTAATACTGATGATCGCTGTCCTCGTTGCTGCTCTTTCGCTGTCCTCCTGCACCAAAAATGTAGAAACGACACCTACCGAGCAGAAGAAGCATCTGGAGGTAGTGCTGCGCAGTCAAGAAGGCGACTACTGGAAGACGGTAAAGCTGGGCGCAGAGGTCGCGGCGAAAGAATTCGATGTTACGCTGGACTTCCGTGCACCGGGCGATGAGGCCGATGTAAAAGGGCAAATTGCCCTCATGGAGCAGTCTATTTCGAGCAGTCCAGATGCGATCGTCTTGGCGGCCAATGATTATAAAGAGTTGTCTTCTTCTGTAGATGAGGCGTATAAGCAGCATATTCCTGTCATTACGATCGACTCCGAGGTCGAGACGAAGAACGTGCAGAGCTTTATTGGCGCGAATAACTATGAAGCGGGTCAATTAGCAGGTAGACAATTGATCAAGCTGATCGGAAAGAGTGGGCAAATTGCGATTGTGAGTTTTAAGCAAGGGGAGCGAAATACAGAACTTCGGGAGCAAGGCCTACTGGACGAATTATCGAAGTATCCCGATGTTCAGGTCATCGATAAGGTGTACAGCATGACGGATCGGGAGCTCGCTGCCCAACTGACGCATACTGTCATCGACAAGCATCCCGAGTTGGATGGGATTGTGGCCTTGAATGAAATTTCTTCGATTGGCGTCGCCAGCGCGGTTCAGAGTAGGAATTTGCAGGAAAAGGTGAAAATCATCACGTTTGATAGTACATCGGAGGAGTTAGAGCTGCTGCAAGAGGGGATTATTCAAGCGACGATTATTCAAAACCCGTTTAGCATCGGCTATTTAGGCGTGAAAAGTGCTGTCGAAGCTGTCGCGGGTAAAAAGGTGCAAAAGCGCGTGGATACTGGGATTAAGGCGATTGATCTTAGTAATATGTTCTGGTCAGATAATCAAAAATTGCTATTTCCATTTATAAAGTGATGAGAATTTCGATAGAAGATATGAGGATATTGCATTTGTTTATGCTCTTTGAACCATTATAGTAAGGAATGTAAACAAACAATACACCTTTTAGGGAGGGTCTTATCTTGAAAAAATTACTTACACTTGCCGTAGCAGGCGCATTGGTTGCAACCGTTGCAGGTTGTGGAAATAAAACAGAAACACCAGCAACAACAACCGCTCCAGCAGCTTCCGCAGGGGCAGCAGCAACAACAGCTCCAGCCGCTGGTAAAAAACCAACAATCGGTGTTGCGATCTATAAATTTGACGATACGTTCATGTCTGGTGTTCGTGCAGCGATCTCCGATGCAGCGAAAGATAAAGCGACTGTTGATATCGTAGACAGCCAAAACTCCCAACCAACACAAAATGATAAAGTTGACCTTTTCATCACGAAAAAAGTAAATGCACTTGCGATTAACGCAGTTGACCGTACAGCTGCTGGCGTTATTATCGACAAAGCCAAAACAGCTAACATTCCAGTTGTCTTCTTGAACCGTGAGCCGCTTGCTGACGACATGAAGAAATGGGATAAAGTTTACTACGTAGGCGCTAAAGCTGAGCAATCCGGAACAATGGAAGGCCAACTGTTGGTTGACTACTTCAAAGCTCACCCAGAAGCTGACAAAAACAAAGACGGTAAAATCCAATACGTAATGCTTAAAGGCGAGCCAGGACACCAAGATGCTGAGCTTCGCACGAAATTCTCCATCCAAGCGATTACAGATGCTGGTATGGGCGTAGAAAAAGTAGCAGAAGATACAGCAATGTGGGACCGCGTTAAAGGTCAAGAGAAAATGGCAGCATTCCTAGCTTCCAGTGAAAGCAAAATCGAAGCTGTTCTTGCGAACAACGATGATATGGCGCTTGGCGCAATCGAAGCTTTGAAAGCAAAAGGGTACTTCAAAGACAACAAATTCCTTCCAGTTGTTGGTGTAGATGCAACAGCTCCAGCTCTACAAGCACTTAGCGATGGCACGCTTCTCGGAACAGTTCTAAACGATGCGAAAAACCAAGGTGCAGCAACGACTAACGTAGCAGCAGCTCTTGCTAATGGTCTAGTACCAAGCAAAGAAACAACTGGCTATGATGTAACGGACGGTAAATATGTTTGGATTTCCTACAAAAAAATCACAAAAGCTAATATGAACGAAGCGAAGTAATTGTGAGAACGGGCAAGAGAGGCGATATGTGCATAACAATCGCGCTTTTGCCTTCCTTTTTGGAAATATAAGAAAGTATAAGTTTCACTCTTATATTATGCTTATATTTTTGGATAAACGCTCCCGTCTAGGTAGGACGGCGTAGCCGTTTATTTTAAAACCCGTGCAAAGATAAAGAGAAATAAGCTTCGAATAAAGGCTTCACTTTGTGGGGATTATCGTGAGCTGTAGGGGGAGTTACCATGACTGTACATGACTATTTATTGGAAATGAAACAAATCTCCAAAGAGTTCCCCGGCGTCAAGGCGCTGGATAACGTCACCCTCAAAGTTCGTCCAGGAAGCGTACATGCGCTGATGGGAGAGAACGGTGCGGGTAAATCGACGCTCATGAAATGCCTGTTTGGTATTTATAAGCCCGATGGTGGAGAAATCAAGCTTAATGGAGAAGTAGCTTCGATTACGAACTCCAAGGATGCGTTAGCGAATGGCATTTCCATGATTCATCAAGAGCTTCACCCCGTTCCTCATCGCAATGTGATGGAGAACATTTGGTTAGGCAGATTCCCGCTAAAAGGTATCGGACCTTTGAAATTAGTGGACCATAAAAAAATGCGTACAGATACAGAAAGTTTGTTTAAACAACTCCAAATGGACATTAAACCGGATACACTGGTAGGTACCCTGTCGGTATCCAAAGTGCAATCCATTGAAATTGCCAAGGCTGTTTCTTTCAATTCGAAAGTCATTGTTATGGATGAGCCGACTTCATCGCTTACGGGTAATGAAGTTGAGCAGTTGTTTCGTATCATTCGCGATCTGAAAAGCCGCGGTGTTTCGATCATCTATATTTCACATAAAATGGAAGAGATTTTGGAAATTTCGGATGAAGTAACGATTATGCGTGATGGTACCAAAATTGGTACATGGGCATCATCCGAGCTTACCACGGACATGATCATCTCGAAGATGGTTGGACGTGATTTGAAAGAGCGTTTCCCTGAGCGCAGCAATGTACCTGATGGTGTATTGATGAAGGTTGAGGACTTGACTTCGGTCGTTCCGAAATCGTTCAAGAATGTGTCTTTTGAGCTGAAAAAAGGTGAAATTCTCGGCGTTGGCGGACTTGTTGGTGCACAACGGACAGAATTGATTGAATCTCTGTTCGGGATGAGAGGCATTGCTTCAGGAAGCATCTCCATTCACGGGAAGCCTGTGAAGCTCAAGTCGCCGATGGATGCGATTAAGCAGAAGATTGCTTTGCTGACGGAAGAGCGCCGTGTAACGGGGATTTTCCCAGTGTTATCGGTCTTGGAGAACACGGTCATTGCCAATTTGGGCCGTTATATGAATCCACTAGGCTTCATTCAAGAAGCGAAACGTAAAGCAGAAGTCAAACAAAGTATCGAAATGCTGCGCGTGAAAACGCCGAATATGCATGCGCTAATTAAGAATTTGTCCGGTGGTAATCAACAAAAGGTTTTGCTTGCCAGATGGCTGCTCACTGAACCTGATGTACTCCTTCTCGATGAACCGACACGGGGAATTGACGTAGGAGCGAAATTTGAGATTTACTCCATCATTGCTGACCTTGCGAAGCAGGGGAAAAGTATTATCATGATCTCTTCTGAAATGCCCGAGCTTCTTGGGATGTCAGACCGAATTATGGTTATGTGTGAGGGACGTCTTACGGGCATTGTAGAAGGAAATAAAGCAACAGAAGAAGAGATTATGCGCCTTGCTGCACAGCATATGGCATAATGGAGGGGGCCTAGAACCATGACTACCAAAACAGAAACATTGAAATCCAGAGACCTTAGTGGGTTCATTACCAAATACGCTATCTACATCGTACTAGTTGTTCTAGTCATTGGGATCGCGATTTATGATCCACGCTTTTTATCCGTAAGCATCCTACGTGATATCTTATTGCAGTCATCTACACGTGTTATTATTGCATTGGGTGCAGCTTTCATTCTTATCACCGGCGGAACGGATTTGTCCGCAGGGCGAATTGTTGGTTTAACCGCGGTAATCTCTGCTTCCATGCTGCAAACGCAGGAATATGGCAGAAGATTTTTCCCAGACCTGCCGCATCTGCCGTTGTTTATTCCGATCATTATCGCGATTATCGCAGGTCTTGCCATTGGTCTTATTAACGGGATTGTCGTAGCAAAGCTGCGGGTTCCACCGTTTATCGCGACATTAGGAACCATGGTTGCCGTATATGGTGCGAACTCCTTGTACTTCGATATGAAGCCGAACCAATCACAACCGATCGGTGGTCTGAGACCTGATTTTAGTAAGCTAGGAACGGGTTCCATTGGTTCCAGCGCCTCATACTCGATTCCATATATCGTTATTTTCGCAATTGTGGTTGCGATTATCGTCTGGATCGTGTTTAACAAAACGAAGCTTGGGAAATACATGTACGCCATTGGCGGAAACATTCACGCCGCGGTCGTTTCTGGTATTAACGTAAACCGTTACCTGATCTATATCTACGGGATTGCTGGTGCGCTATACGGACTTGCAGGAGTATTGGAAGCAGCAAGAACAGGTGGAGCAACGAATAACTACGGGAACATGTACGAGCTTGATGCGATCGCAGCTTGCGTCGTCGGTGGTGTATCGACTTCGGGTGGTATCGGAACGGTGCCGGGTGTTCTTGCAGGGGTATTGATTTTCAGCGTTATCAACTACGGTTTGACGTTTATCGGAATCAGCCCGTACTGGCAGTTGATTATCAAAGGTGTCATCATCGTTGCTGCGGTAGCGTTTGATATGCGGAAATATATGAATTCGAAGTAAGAGTTTGAGGCTGTCGAAATTATCGGCAGCCTTTTTTAGCAGAAGATTTGTAAGCGTTTACTACGGAATGGGAGACACGACAATGAACACTAACTACGACAGGCCTAATTGGATGAAGCGACTTTTATTTATTTCTTTACAAACTAAACTGGTGGGGGCTTTCGTCCTCGTATCCCTGTTAGTTGGGATCACTAGTGGGCTGTCGTATGCATACGTCAAAAAAGTAGACAACTCGTATACGGAGCTGCTCGATACGAATGTGAGGCTCCTTCAGGATGTAGCGGAAATTAAAGAAAAAACTCAGATGCAAACGAGTCTACTATTTGGTTATGTGCTGGACCCGACGAAAGACAGGGAAAAGCGTTTGACGGATATGAATGCAACTCTATCCTCGATTATTACCAAAATGAAAGATACGGGCGGGAATGAGGAGGAGCAATCCGCAGTCGGGGCTATGTTGGAAGCCAACCAGACTTTTGCTAGGTTGGTTCAAAAAGTCGTTGCTTACGGAGAAAAAGGAGATACGACTCTAGCGAAAGCTGAAGCGATGCAGTGGGCGATCCCGACGACGGAAACGTTGACACAAGCAGCTGCGAAAATTGAAGAACTTGAAGCGGTCATGCAGGCAGATGCTTCTGCTCAGAATCATAAGACCGTTATATCCACGATTAAGACGCTTATTTGGGTGAGTGGAGCTGCGTTAGTATTCGCTTTAGTGATTGGTCTCTTGGTGTCGCGAAGCATTGTTACGCCAGTGCGTTCCATGGTGAAAGCGGCGGATCGAATCGCGAATTGTGATCTATCGGTTGGTGATATTGCGGTGAAAAGCCGCGATGAATTGCGTGATTTAGCATCAGCCTTCAATCAGATGAAAGGGAATCTGCAAGGTTTGATTCGCCAAGTTGGCAGCAGCGCGGAGCAGGTGGCCTCGGCATCGGAAGAGCTTAGTGCGAATTCCAATCAGGTTTGTGAGTTATCAGAACGGATCACAGGTACGATTCAGATCATCTCGCAAGGTACGAATTCGCAGGTAGGCAGTGTGCACCAAGGCGTTGCCATCATGGAGGAAATGTCAGCAGCTGTTACGCAAATTGCCAGTGTGACGCAAATGGCAAATAAGCAGTCTTTGTTTGCGCAGCAGGAGGCTGGGGAAGGTACGGCGGCGATTGAGACGGCAATGGTACAAATGAAGGCTATCGACCAGAAGATGAATGAACTCGCGGCATCCGTCCATAGGTTGAGCGGCCGTTCGGAGAAAATCGTTAACGCGAATGCGATGATCGCCGGTATTGCGCGGCAGACGAATATGCTCGCGCTCAATGCTTCGATTGAAGCGGCACGGGCAGGCGTCGCTGGCAAAGGGTTTGCGGTGGTTGCGGAGGAAGTCCGCAAGCTATCCATGCAGACCGGCGCAGCGGCGAAGGAAGTGGCATCTCTTGTGACGAGTGTTCAAGAGGAAACAAGAGATGTGATGTGCTCCACCGAGGCGGGAAGCCGCGAGGTGGCGACGGGGCTTGAGGTCGTCGGTGAAGCGGGCGCGACGTTCAGTCGCATTCGGTCTGCGATGGACGAGGTCGCTCGTCAGATCGAGGAAGTGGCGGGCTGCTCGGCGGAAATCTCCGAGAAGACGCTCGTCGCCGTTGGCGTGATTCGCGCCATTGACGAAGTCGCGGGGCAGACTGCTGCGGGCGCGAAGAACGTCTCCGCCAACATCGAGGGTCAGTATGCGAGCATGGAGGAGATCGTGTCCTCCGCGACGGTGCTGAGCAGCATGGCTGCGGAGTTGCAGGGGTTGATAGGGCGGTTTCGGGTGTGAGGTGGGTGCTGGGCAGAGTTACTTATAGGGAACTATCTGAAAGTCAGCAATCGTAATGATTGCGGACTTTGTACTTTATATTTGGTGTCAGTGGCAAAGTATAATATTTTAATGATATAATAAAGTCAGAATAATGTCATTTGGAAAGGGGTTGTAAAGGATGAATATAAAACCCTCAACGACAATTCGACAGGATTACAATGGGTTTTCAAAATATTGCCATGAAATTGATGAGCCTGTGATTCTAACGCGTAACGGAGAAGCCGATTTAGTTGTTATGAGTCATGAGGCATACCGACGGATGGAAGCTCGATATAAATTACAATCTAAGCTATTGATCGCAGAAAAGCAGATTGCCGAAGGAGCAGAATTACTAGACCATGATCAAGTAATGGCTAGGATGCGGAGGAAGATCAATGCCGCAAAAGAATAAGATCAAATATTCTCCAACAGCCGTTGATGATATGGATGAAATATTTTCGTATATATCCCAAGAAAATGTTTCCGCCGCGGAAGACATGCTGGAAAAGTTAGATCGTCACATTTCAAGTGTACCGGATTTTCCCAATATAGGTTCAGTATTATCAGATGAGGAATATTCACTTATACAAAGTGGATATCGATTTATTGTGGTGAATCCATATTTGGTATTCTATAGAATTTTGGATGATATAGTAATTATCCATCGGATTTTGCATGGGCGTCGTGATTATCTACGTGAGTTGTTTGGTTCGTTCGAATAAAAGATTTATAATAATTTCATAAAAACTAGGGCTGTCCCCAAGTAGATTTATCTACTTCTGAGGGACAGCCCTTTGTTATTTCTGTACGAGTGTATGATGGCTCAAGGACATCTTTCCTTTCACAATCACCAAGAAGAAGCAGATATGTACTGTGTGTCCTGCATATAATCCTATATCAGCATTCTTAGTACGATAATAATCTAACTGACGTTTTCCTTGTGAATTAGGGGAGTGGAGATTGATAAGAGAGGAGTTAGTCCCTTTGATTGTAACCGCAAATAAAATAATGAAATTGTTTGTGATTACGGGTGGGGTCGTTGTGTTTGATATTCTTATGCTTTCACCAGGATTTCTTGGCATTGGACTCGGCCACAGTGCGTTGCAAACTGCAATGACCGTGTCTATTCTGCTCGCAAGTACACTTGTATTGCTATATGGCATTTACGGCGTATTAATGAAGCAAAACGTTCGACTCCCCGTAAAGCAGATGAATAGCCCTGAAGATTTTGAGGGTGCTTTGAAACAATTCAAAGGTGTGAAATCCCTAGCGCAAGAAATCTCACTTGCTTTGCATCAATTGGAGCGAATGCGCAAAAAACAAGAGACGTTGCGAAGTATACTCATCCAGAGGTTTGAACCGGGTGGACTTAGCTTTCAGAAATTTGCTTTTACGACGCAAGAGGTGGAGAAGTTATTTTTTCACAATATTCGGAGTATGATAAACCGTCTCCATGTGTTCGACGAAGACGAGTTTCGAAGTGTCGCCAATCAGAACATGAGTGAGTTGTCCCCCCTGCTTCTTCAAGAAAAGAGAACCGTTTATAAAGCACATATTTCGTTTGTTAAAAGCTCTTTACATACGAATGAAGAAATTTTGCTCAAATTGGATAAGTTGCTGTTAGAAATTTCTCGCCTTGATAGCTTGGAGATGGGCGATATTGGGCAAATGCCAGGTATGCAAGAGATTGACGCTTTGATAAAGCAAACACAATTCTACAAACAGTAGAGGTGGCACAAAAGATGAACAAAATGAAGTTCTTCCTTATATCGGGCCTTATTGTGGTTATTGTATTTATCTCCGTCTATTTCGGCGTTTCCTTCACAGCCAATTTAGGCAAATCCCCAAGTCAAGTTACAGTCGAAGATGCGGCAAAGCAATTGAACAAGATTTACTCAAAGATCGCAGTGGTGAACGGAACTCCGGTCAAAGGTCAGATTGACATTAACCCAGCCGATGTTGCCTCATCACTGCCTGATATTTCGAAATTTCCAATTACGGTGAATAACACGACGGATAATTTCGTGGAAATTTTCTCCTCGACGGAGAAATCAGGCAGTGGCGTGGATGGTTGGTTAACGGATGTAGCGAATGAATTTAATAAAGCACGCATTCAGGTAAACGGGCAGCCTGCATCTGTGAAGATTCGTAATATTGCTTCTGGAACGGCGACGGACTATATCAAGTCGGGTAAATATGTGCCAGATGCCTTTACACCTTCGAACGAGCTATGGGGAGAGATGATCAAAGCGGGCGGCCCGAAGATACAGTTGGTCACGAAACGTCTTGTTGGCAATGTTCCTGGCATCGTTATTTCTAAGAAAAAGTATGATGCCCTCGTTACGAAGTACGGATCCATCAATGTAAATACAGTAACGGAAGCTATTTCAAATAACGAATTTGCCATGGGCTATACAGACCCGTTCGCGAGCTCGACAGGCCTTAATTTTCTTGTAACGGCATTAAGTACATTTGATAGTAAAAATCCAATCAGTGAGAAGGCTGTGCAAGAATTTGAAAAATTCCAAACGAACGTACCCTTTATCGCGTCTACAACCATACAAATGCGAGATGCTGCGAAGTCAGGGATGCTGGATGGATTCGTGCTGGAATACCAGACCTTCCAGAATGCGGCGGAGCTTAGTAAGGACTATGTCTTTACACCTTTTGGATATAGACATGATAGCCCGCTCTATGCCATCGGTGATCTGCCGTCAGCGAAACTTGATGTGATTAAACAATTTGCTGAATTCGTTACACAGGCCAAATATCAACAAACAGCCAAAGATAAAGGGTTCAATGGGCTAGAAGATTACAAGAGTGAACTCGCTCCCATAGATGGAAGCACACTTTCTTCTGCGCAAAAGGTCTGGAAAGAAAAGAAGAACGGAAGTAAACCACTTGCTGCTGTCTTTGTCACGGATGTATCTGGAAGCATGGACGGTAAGCCGCTTAACCGATTGAAAGAATCCCTGCTCAAAGGTCAGAAATACCTAGGCAAAGAAAATAGAATTGGTCTTGTATCATATGCCAACGGGGTGACGGTCAATCTCCCTATTGCCAAGTACGATACGAATCAACAATCGCTTTTTGTCGGTACTGTAGGTAGTCTCCAAGCAGGCGGCGGGACAGCAACTTTCGATGCCATTGTCGTTGCCATGAAAATGCTGGAAGATTATATGGCTGCGGATCCCAATGTTAAACCGCTTATTTTCGTATTAAGTGATGGAGAAACCAATGCGGGTCATTCCTTGAAAGACATTAGCGGATTAATAGAGACGTTTCAAATTCCCATCTATACGATTGGTTACAATGCCGATATTCAAGCGCTTCAGAGCATCTCGAGTATCAACGAAGCAGCGAGCATCAATGCGGATACGGATGATGTCGTTTATAAAATCAGTAACCTGCTTAACGTTCAGATGTAAGGTTAACTTACCGTTCAAAGGGGGAGCCGCAATGTCATTTTCGATGGAAATTGCAGGAGAAGAGGAGCTTAAGGCAGTTGTAGAGGAACAAGTAAAGCCAGTTCCGGAGGAAGTTGTTAAACTAAAGGCACAAGCGGAACAGAATGTGCAAACGATCATGGAGATCGATCTCGATTCGCTGGAGAAACGAAAAAATATTTTGGCGGCGGTAGAAAACTTCGGCATCGAGACGATGCGAGCATCCTCGCAGAAAAACGCTTTGCTCCAAGTAACGATAGGGAAGCTTTCGAAGGCTGGCGATGAGGGAGGGATCGTTGCCAAAGGGCTTGGGGAGCTTCAGTTGCAAATGAAGGATCTCGATCCCAGTGGGATCGATTTCGCCAAACGCGGGTTTCTGGGGAAGTTTTTTAACCCACTTCGCTCCTACTTCCATCAGTTCGATAAGGCGGATATGGTCATTGCCGAGATTATCGAAACGCTGAATAAAGGGAAATTAGGTTTGAAGGATGATAATACGACGCTTCTTCTCGAACAGCACGCGCTTCGCGATCTTACCAAAAAGCTTCGGAAAGAGATCCAATTAATCTCTTATATGGATGAAACCATTGAAGCTCAAATCGCGCTCGCCAAAGCCCGAAATGATGACCCTGAGAAGATCCTGTTCATTACCGAAGAGGTGCTATTTCCACTTCGTCAGAGGACGTTGGATATGCAAGCGATGATGGCGGTTAATCAACAAGGGTTCATCACCTTTGAGGTCGTTATCCGGAATAATAAGGAACTTATTCGCGGGGTTGATCGTGCAAGCACAGTTACGGTAGCAGCGTTACGCGTCGCCGTTACGGCTGCGAGTGCATTGGCGAACCAACGTGTGGTGCTTAAACAACTGAATGCCTTATACACCACCACGAACACGTTCATAGAACATACAGGGCAGATGCTCAAGCAACAAGGTGTGGAGATTCAAAAAGGCGCTATTGAGGCCAGTATTTCAGTAGACTCACTCAAAAAAGCATTCGCTGACAGCTTTGAAGCCTTGCATGCCATCAGTACTTATAAGCAGGAAGCGCTCCCGAAAATGCGCGAAACGATTACACAATTCCGTGAATTAGCGGAAACAGGAGAGAAACAGATTCTACGGCTTGAAAGAGGCGCGGCAATCGGTCTATAAAGGAAAAACCTCGGACGTAGTATAAAGTCCGAGGTTCCTTTTTGTTCGAGCATTCGTACCCCTGCAATCCCTAGTCGCGAATTTCAACAATCAACTCAATTTCCACTGGCGTGTGGAAAGGCAGATCACTAGTGCCGATGGCAGAGCGGGCATGCTTGCCATTTTCACCAAAGATGTCAACGAGTAGGTTAGAAGCGCCGTTGATAACATACGGCTGGTCGCCGAATCCGGATTCACTATTGACGAATCCGAGCATTTTTACGATTTTGACTACGCGATCTAAATCACCTAAATAACCTTTCATTACGGCTAAGCAGTTGATGATCGTTTGACGAGCTGCGGCTTGGCCTTGCTCAATCGTAACTTCACGGCCGAGTTTACCCTCATACATCAACTCACCGTTGATACGGCAATCTTGGCCAGACAAGTAAATCAAATTACCAGTTTGATTACATGGAATATAAGTGAAACGCGGTTCTGGGGAGGGGGGAAGCGTGATACCAAGCTCTTGCAAACGTTGTTCAATAACGGACATAGGAATGACCTCCAAGTCAAAGTTAAGTTTAAGTTTTTAAGTTTCGTTCAATAGATTAGTGCCGGCAGCAATGCTGTGCGCGAATAAAGCTGCCTTCCCGAGCATGCGTGTGCTGACCGCCTGTTAAAGATAGAGCACCATTCACCACAACATGCGAGATGCCATCCGGATACTGCCTCGGATTCTCAAACGTCGCATGATCCTGAATGGTTTCAGGATTAAACACCGCTACATCAGCGATGTAGCCAGGGACGATCAACCCCCGCTTACCTAGCTTGAAGCGCTGCACTGGGAACGATGTCACCTTGCGTACGGCTTGCTCCAAGGTTAGAATGCGGTGCTCGCGGACATACTTCGCAAATACGCGTGGAAACGTCCCATATAAGCGTGGGTGCGGCTTCCCGGTATCACAAGTGAGACTATCTGATGCGATAAGTGATTTATCGTATGCGACAACTTGTCCCACATCAGCATCAGACATATGGAAGTAGACGATCGAGATACGGCCTTCTTCTTCCAAAAGGAGATCCATCATACATTCCGCTGGCTCCTGCCCGCGAATTTCGCTAATCTCAGCAAGGTGTTTGCCTTCGAGATGGCGGTTTTTCTCCGTGTGCATAGCGGAGAGGAATACACTTTGCCAGCCTGTGGAGCAGATCAGGTTGTCCCAAGTCGTCTGTTCGTGGCTCAATTCTTCGCGGACACGGGCACGTAACGATGGATCACGCAGCACTTCAAGCGCGCTTTCAATCCCGCCCTCGAGTACCCACGGAGGTAGGATCGTCGTTAAGCTGGTGGAGCCTGCATTATACGGGTAGACATCGCAAGTAACGTCCATGCCGCGTGAGCGTGCATCCTCAATCAGCTCCAATGCATCGGTGATTTGCCCCCAGTTGCGCTTGCCTGCTGCTTTGAGATGAGAGATGTGAAGTGAAACGCCAGCCCTCTCGGCAATCCAGATGACTTCCTTCACGGAAGGTAAAAGGTTGTTGCCTTCCCCGCGAATATGCGTGGAGAAGAGGCCGTTATACTTCGGCAGCACGGAGCATAACTCCGCAATTTCTTCCTTGCTCGTGTAGCTGCCGGGCGCATAGAGCAGTCCGATGGAGAAGCCAATCGCGCCAGCCCGCAGGCCATCTTCGAGCATGATTTTCATCTGCGTAATTTCCTGCGGAGTTGCTGGGCGATTGGCAAAGCCCATCACCGCAATACGCAGTGCGCCATGCGCAACATAGGTGGCTATATGCTCAGATGGACGCGAGTTTGCAACAGCATCCATATATTCTGCAACCGATTCCCAAGGCCATTGCCATTTGGTCTGACCGAGCACCGGCTGGACATAGCTCTGGAGAAGCTCAGCTTGGGAGGGGACGAAGGGAGCAGGGGCGAGACCGCAGTTGCCTACGACCTCAGCCGTTACGCCTTGACGCATTTTGATTTCACTGTGCGGGTAATCGAAGATCATCAGATCGGAATGGCAATGGCCATCAATGAAGCCAGGGGAAATCACTTGTTTATTCACATCGATGACGCGAACGGCATCCTCATGAAGCTGACCAACAGCGACGATTTCGTTACCTTGTATACCGACATCGCCAGCAAACCAAGGATTTCCAGTGCCATCGACGATGCGTCCGTTTTTCAAAATAAGATCCAACATGATGGGTGACCTCCCGAATTTATTCCAGCATGCCCCGTGCAAGCACAGGCAAGCGTTCAAATGTGTCTCCACGCTGCATGACAACATGATTATGCAGGTTAACGGTACTACAAATATGATTCGGAATAATGCGCAGCTGGTCGCCCACTTGCAGGTTGGCGGCCTGCGCCAGAGGGCCAAGCTCAACCATGCCATGCTCTTCTGTCATTCGAACGAGAAGCGCATCTTCTAGGCCATGAATATGGCCGAAGCCGTTGAGCTGCAAGGGATTCGTGCCTGGCTGCACATCGGTCGCGAAGGTTTTGCTGCCGCCGTCCACGATCGCCAGATCCGCTGAAGGACGGCTCACGACGGTGACAAGCACGCTGCCGGCGCAGTCTTCGAGCTCGCAGACGCCAAGTTGCGCCTGCATCCGGTCTTGATAGACGTAGGTGCCGGGGCGAACCTCCGTCACGCCTTGGGCGGCCGCGGCATACAAAGCCGTCGGCGTGGAGCCAACGCTGACATCCGCGATGGCGATGCCAGCAGCTCTAAGGCGATCAGCCAGCTGCACCATCAGCTGGCCTTCTTCCAAGCCGGCGGCCGCCACGTCGAGCGTGGGCTTGCCGGCAAGCAAGGAGCCGCGGAACGTGTAGATGCCGGTCAGCCGCAGGTGCGGCAAGCGGGCAATTTCCGCGGCAAGCGCGTCTGCCGCCTCGTAAGGCACACCGGTTCTGCGCAGCCCGGTATCGATCTCGAGGCGAACCTGCAAGGTATGCCCATGCTTGGCAGCCGTTTGCTCCATCAGCTGGGCACCTGCCAAGCTGTCTACACCAACAATCAGCTCAATCCCTTTGCTAAGGCGAATAGCTCGTTCGATTTTGCTCACGGTCACCAACGGGTAAGCGATAAAAATACTGCGAATCCCATGAGCTGCCATCACCTCAGCTTCAGAAACTTTGGCGACGGTAATGCCTACGGCACCTGCGTCGATTTGAAGCTGGGCAACCGATGGGAGCTTGTGCGTCTTCGCATGCGGTCGTAACTTCACACCGCTATGTTGACTGACTCGGTCAGCCATGGTTGCTATATTTCGAGCCATGATATCCGTATCAATGATGACGCAAGGCGTTTCTAGGGAGATAGTCATACCGATTCACTCTCTTTCGCGTTACTTTTGCCTTCTTCCAGATGGCTGTACAGGGTGTATTTGGAAATGTTTAAATACGTGCAAATTTTCTCGCCGCCTTTTTTAATGAGAAAAGCGCCTTTGGCATCGAGAAGTTGAATCATACGCATCTTATCTTCTTTGGTCATGACGGCAACGGGCTTGCCGATGACCTCTTGCGCTTCTTGAATGAGGGCATCGAGCAGGTCGCTCACGCTCGTCACGAAGGATTCCTTGATCTCGGTTTGTTCACCGGGATTGATGAGATTCTTCAGTGTTTTCTCGGCAACCATCAGATCGGTGATGTCCATGTTGATACAAAGTGAACCGATGATTTTGCCTGCTTTATTTTTCATATACATCGAGCTGGATCGCAATATGCGGCCGTCCTTCGTTTGTGTTAAATAGTTAAATTTGTTGCCGTTTACATGATTGCCTCGCAGCAGCTCAAGACCTAGATTCGTGCCGGGATCCCCAACTTTACGGCCTGTAATATGACCGTTCGCAATTGCGACGATGGAGCTCTCGTAAGAACCCGTCAAATCATGCAGCACGACCTCGCAGTTCTCGCCGAATTGAGCGGCCAGCCCTGTCACGAGATCGCTCAAAAATCCGAATTCATCCTGAATTGATTCCATGCCGGTTTTCCCCCTCACAGGTTGTAGGTTATTCTGAGCAAAATGGTAACACAAACTTTTCGAATGTCAAACAAAAAGTTTGTTAGACTAAAAAAAAGTATGATTTTCCAACGGCGCTCATGATACTATGGTAAAAAGCTCAAGGAAAGAGGAATGCTAAGCATTATCTCAAGACGTATCGTAACAAGAAAGGAGGGATACCCCATGAAGCGGTGGTTTGCCAAATCACTCAATCGCAAGCTCTCATTGCTTATTTTATTCGCCGTTGTATTGCCATTACTTACGATGGGGACTGTATCCTACCGGATTGCAACCTCCGTGACGGAGGATAAAGCGAAGCAGGCGGGGATGAACACGTTGAAGCAAATGACAGACAAGCTTGATTTTGTCATACAAGACGTTGAGAATATGTCGATCTTCCTGATCGGACAACGGGATGTTCAATCCTACTTGGGTAAGGAAGACAGCGATATCAATCTCTATTCGCAGCTCATTGCGACGTTATGGAACTTATCGTATTCCAAAAAGTATATTGCCAATATTACAATTACGCCGAAAAATAGCAATCCTGTGTTGTTTACAACCACAATAACAAGATCAGGTTTAGCTCCACTTTTGCAACAGTATGAAACCGTATATAAATCAGCGCCCAAATGGTGGTCGCCGCTATATGAAATTCAAACCTCCGACGGTTTGAAAAAGGTAATTTCCCTAGTTCGACCGATTCGGGATTTCAGTTTATTCAAAACCTTGGGTACGTTATCTTTTTCCCTGGATCAAGCGGAAATTGAGCATTATTTGACGGACGCAGGCTGGGAAACGAGTGGTTTTGTTGTCCTCGTAGATGCGAATAATCGCATTATTGCTGGTGGCGATCCGAAATGGTTAATGCGGAGTATCTCCGATGTGTTCCCTAAAATGCAGGGGCTTGCGGGGACAAGCGGCGTGTCGAGCGTGCTGCAAGGGATGCATCCCTATACGGTTCTCTACAATGGGCTTCCGCGTGTTGATTGGAAATTAGTCGGCTTCATTCCGACGGAAATTTATCAGAAGCAAAATAACTTCGTCTTGACCGTAACTGCCGTCACGATTATCATTGCGCTCTTGTTGGCAATGGGATTGGTGCTTTATTTCTTGCGATGGGTGACGAATCCGCTGATGAAGCTGACCAAGTATCTCAAGGATCTGAACCCGGACGAGACCATTCCTACTTTTGAGGTGAAAAGTGTGGATGAGGTTGGCTTACTTGTCCATAGCTACAACAAGCTGAGCGAGCGAATTGGCCGTCTGAAGGATCAAGTTCAGCTCAATGAAGCGATGAAGAAGGAGGCGGATATTATGGCGCTGCAGGCACAGATTAATCCGCACTTTTTATATAACACACTGTCGTCTATTCACTGGATTGCTCTGATGAATAAGGATCGGCAAATTGCCGAAATGATTGGTGCACTCAGCGATTTCTTGCGTTTTAGCTTAAATAAGGGGGAGGAGTTCTGCGCTGTTCAGCAGGAGGTTTCCCATGCTCAGAACTATGCCTATATTCAGGCGATTCGATTTCCGGATCAGTTCGAGATCGAGTTTTTTATCGACCCTGGCATGACGCATAGTGTGATGTTAAAGCTGCTGCTGCAACCCTTGATTGAGAATAGCCTGATTCACGGCATTCAGAAGAAAAAAACCAAAGGACACATTTATGTGCATGGCGAGCTGCGCGAGCTTGATATGAAATTTGTCGTGGAAGATACGGGGATCGGGATGGATGAAGCCAAGCTGCGGGACATTCATGGACAGTTGACTTTGGCCAATCAGAAGCTCGGTATCCGAAGTGAAGCGGATGAAGAAAGGAAGAAGGTTGTGACCAGTTATGGACTCATTAATGTGCATCGCCGATTACTGCTGCATTATGGAGCGGGTTCAGGCCTTGTTCTGGAAAGTACGCTTGGAACAGGTACCCGAATTACATTCACAATTCCGCGTGAGATGGGAGAGTCGTCGGTATGAGAATTCTGATTGTAGATGACGAGGTCATTATTCGAACGGGTCTATGTACCGTAATCGATTGGAAAGAGCTTGGCTTGGAGCTGCTGCCTGCAGCAGCTTCAGCGGAAGAGGCTTTAGAGCGCATCCCGCATGAGAAACCGCATATTGTGTTGACTGATATTCGTATGTCAGGGATGGACGGCATCGAGCTTGCCCGGGAAATTAAAGTTATCCTGCCAGATACAGAAATCGTTATTTTGACAGGGTATGATGATTTCAGCTATGCGCAGCAGGCTTTGCGCGGGGGCGTAACGGATTATTTGTTAAAAACAAGCCGCCCGGAAGAAATTATTAAAGCTGCGCTGAAAGCGAAGCAGAACATCATGGATAAATGGGAGTCTGTGAAGCAGGATAATCGTAAGCAGGCCGCGCTGCGCTCACAATTGCTAGAAAGGGCGCTGAATCGTGGCTTATACGATGATGAGGAGGCTCGCGCACAGCTGCACCAATGGTTTCGCAAAAATGGCGTCGACGTCTCAGCGGATGATGGCGCGGGGATTGCAAGACAGGTGCTTCTCGTATCCTGCTCAGGCTGGGTGACGTTCGCTGATCTTCTGCAAGGAGCCGCTGAGAATATGTTGTACGAGCTTCTTCCTTGTGTGACGCTGATGAATAAAGATCATTTCGTAATCGTCGTCCGATACGAAGAAGGGGTAACGGATGCTGCGGGGCTTAATAAAGCGCTCAAGCGTGTCACCGAAACACTGAAATGCGCTGTTTTTGCTGCACTGGGAACTGTCGCGCACGATGATGAGGGACTTCTCGCGTCCTATCGTGCAGCCAAGGAAGTTTTCGCCTATCAGGGGCTGCTCGGCTCAACCGGCCTGTACACACTCGATGATATTCGAGAACGAAGCGGAAGTCGCACGGTTTGCACAGAGAAAGAAGAGTCAGAGCTTGCTGCAATTCTCATGAATGATAACGCCACAGACCTCAGACACTGGGTCAACCAGAAGGTTCGCGCACAGCTGGAGGATACCGCGGCAACGCCGCTTTCCGTTCAGGGCTACTTACAGTCCATGGTGGTAGCTGGGCATCGTTGGTTAGAAAGAGCCAGTACTGCACAGCAGGATTTGTCGGCACTGAGCGTACTATCTAAGCTTGAGGGAGAAGGCCGACCTGAAGAAGAAGTGTTCAAGGTGCTGTCAGCGATCATGAGCATTTTCCATCAGGGGCTTGATCAGAATAAGTATGCGTACATCCATAAAGCGATTGCGTATATTCGGGATAATTTGCATCAGCCGATTTCGCTCCAACAGGTGGCGGGGTTCGTCCATATCAATCCCAACCATTTCAGTGAGGTATTTAAGCGGGAGACGGGCTGTACATATCTCGAGTTCGTAACGAGGGAGCGTATGAAGCTGGCAACAGATATTGTGCAGAGCACGCAAATGAAAGTGAGCGATATTGCCCGAAGAGTGGGCTATGAGGATATTAAATACTTTACCCAACAGTTCAAAAAGCACACGGGAAGAACGCCGTCAGAGTTTCGACAAGGAGGCAAAGACTGAAATATGTCCCCCTTCGCGCCGAAGTCTCTCCCGTACCTCTGCCAATCCATGTCCCCTATACTAAAGGAGTAACGAAGAAAGCTTGCAAGTAGAGGAGCTAGTTGCTACGAAACTTTTAGGAGGTCCGAACGAATGAAAAAGTCATTTATCGTTACACTGGCGGCTGCGATGTCAATTTCGTTGTTAGCAGGCTGTGGGTCAAATGGAACTACAGATGGGGCGAAGGAAAGCACGGCACCAGCTAAAACAGAAACAGCGAAGCCTGCGGAGAAAGTTAAACTATCAATCTGGCACAACTATACAGGCGAAGATACACGTGCCAAAACGATGCGCGAATATATGGAAAAATTCAAGAAGGATCATCCGAATGTGGAGCTGGATATTCAGGGGATTCCACCCGATGGCTACCGTCCACGTCTAAAAACCGTAGCAGCAGCGAATGAAATGCCGGATCTGTTCGTTATGTGGCCAGGTGTGATGACGAAGGAGTTCGTCGGTGGCGACTTGATTCAACCGATTAATGAGCTTCTTGATAGCAAAGCTGAGTGGAAAGGCAACTTCATGCCAGGATCCTTCGATGATTTCACGATTTCTGGCAAAACCTACGCGGCACCAATGGCCTTATCGCCAACATCCATTCTTTATTACAACAAAGAAATCTTCAACAAATACAATGTACAGCCACCTAAAACGTGGGACGATATGATGAAGCTAGTGGATACGTTCAAAAAGAATAACGTAACGCCAATCGCGCTTGGTAACAAAGCGGCATGGGTTGCACAATCCAGTATCCTTAGTTCCTTAGCTGACCGCGTAACAGGAACAGAGTGGTTCTTGAAAGCTGTTGATCAAAATGGTGCGAAGTTCACGGATCCAGAATTCGTTCAATCCTTGACGTACCTGCAACAGCTTGGTAAAGCAGGCGCTTTCCAAGAAGGCTTTAACAGCATCGATAACACACAAATGGAGCAAATGTTTGCGCAAGGTAAAGCAGCGATGATGATCGACGGCGGTTGGGCGTTACCTAACCTTGCTTCGAACACTTCCAAAGAAACGCTTGCGAACTTGGCGGTTACTGTATTGCCATCCGTACCGAATGGGAAGGGTGATCCGAACACACTATCCGGTGTTGTTGGAACAGGCTTAGGCATGAGTAAAAAGGTAACAGGCGCACAGAAACAAGCTGCTTACGAGTTGATTTATGCTTTGTCTGGTCCAGAAGCACAGAAAGCGATTTTGGAAGGCAATCAGTTAGTTAGCTACAAAGTAGCGCTAGATACATCGAAAGTAACGTCCCTCTTCGCAGAGGTTTACAAAATGATGGGCACTGTGAAAATGACGCCTGTCTATGATGGAAAGCTTAGCTCAGCAAGCGCAGACGTGGTGAACAACGGACTTCAAGAGCTTCTGATGGGCGGTAAGCCAGAGGATATTGCCAAGAAAGTGCAAGATGCACAAGCAAAAGCGCTAGGCAAATAAAGTAAGGCCAAAGGACTCCAGCCTCAGCTCGGCTGGAGCCTTTTTTCCAAAAAAAGCTTATGAGGAGGGGCATCATGAACGTGTCCGCAAGAATGAGAGGATTCATCACCATAGGGCTCCTTCCAGCCTTAATCATCTATATGTTTTTTGTTATCGTACCGCTCTTTTGGTCGGCGTACTACGGCTTTTTCGACTGGAAAGGTATCGGAGCAGCTAAATTCATTGGTATGGATAATTATGTCGAAGTATTCACAGATCCAATCTTCTGGAAAGCTTTTAAAAATAACATGCTTATCGTCGCCGCTTCTGTCTTCGGGCAAGTGCCGATCGCGATGATCCTAGCGCTGCTTCTTATGAAAAGCACACCTTTTCAACGCATCATTCGAGCTTCTGTATTCATGCCCATGGTGTTGTCCTCTGTCGTTGTCGGGATTATCTGGGGATACATTTATCACCCGCAAATCGGTATTTTGAACTTCCTGCTTGATGGCGTTGGCCTGGATAGCTGGAAGAAGGCTTGGCTCTCCGATCCGAAAGTATCGATGTTCGCACTGATGGTGCCGATCATCTGGAATTATATTGGACCTTACATGATTATGTTCATTGCCGCTTTGCAAAACATTTCTCCTGAAATTGAAGATGCTGCCCAATTGGATGGTGTCGGACCGGTCCGTAAGCTATTTGCTGTCACACTTCCAATGATTTGGGATACCGTGAAGGTTGCGATCGTGCTTTGTATTTCAGGCTCCTTGAAGGCGTTCGATCTGATTTATGTCATGACAGGCGGCGGACCTGCGCATTCCACGGAATTGCTGGCTTCCTATATGTACAACAGTACCTTCAACGTGTATCGTTTCGGATTTGGTAGTGCCCTTTCCACGGCGATCATTATTCTTAGCCTGCTTTTGATTGTGGGCAGTCAATATCTAATGAAGCGAGACTATCGCTAAAACACCAATAATTCGTCAGGAGGGACATCTATGAAGCAGGTTGTAGCGATGCAGACGGGTTTTCCCGCTGGAGCTAAGAAGCGCAAAATATGGACGCGCGGTGCAATTAATACCGTTCTATCCCTATATGCACTTGTTACGTTGTATCCGTTAATATGGTTATTTATTAGTGCCGTTAAATCAAATGAAGAGTTTTATTCCCGGCCTTTTCTGCTGCCGACAGTCTGGAAGTGGGATAACCTTGTCCGCGCATGGAAAGTTTCGGGAATGGGACTCTCCTTGTGGAACTCAACCGTAGTTACGGTGGCTTCGCTAGTGTTAACGCTGGTACTAGGAGCACTTGCTGCCTTTGTCATCGCGCGATTTGAGTTTAAATTGAAGGCCTTTTTTACAGGATTGTTCCTGCTAGGGATGCTCATTCCGATTCATAGCACACTGGTCCCACTCTTTATTATCATGAAAAAAGTAGGGCTGCTAAATACGTATGGCGCACTTATTTTTCCTTACGTTGCCTTTGAATTGCCTTTAGCTATTTTCATTGTGGCGGCATATTTAGTCAGCATTCCGAAAGAAATCGAAGAGGCCGCATTGATTGACGGTACGGGCTACTGGGGGATTTTCTTCCGCATGATGCTTCCGCTAAGTGTACCTGCGCTTTCAACCGTTGCGATACTCGGGTTTTTACGCTTTTGGAATGACTTCGCTTTCGCACTTGTCTTCATTAGTAAGCCCGCGCTCAAAACCGTACCGCTTAGCTTATCTGCCTTTGCAACGGGCTACATGACCGATTATGAATTGACGATGGCTGCACTGGCGATTGCCGTGCTTCCAACGATTATCGTGTTCTTGCTATTCCAAGAGCAGATTATGAAGGGCATGACGGCTGGTGCTGTGAAGGGGTAAGGAAGCAATAGCCACTTTAGTGATGTAAAACACGCTTACAGATACATAACTTTGCGACTATAAGCGTGTTTTGTTTTTTTGTAGGAGAAGCAGTCACGCCGAAGGGAACCTCAGTACTCTATTTGTCCGAAAACGGCTATTTTTCAGGTGAAAGGGAACGAGAGTGCACTATTTCGCGTTGATCCACTCGAAAACCACTACTTTCGTGGAAATAGCGAATCGTCGTTCCTCTATCTCCACAAATAGGGCTGGATTCGCCGAAATAGTGAATCCTCGTTCCCCCTCGTGGCACACACTGTATCGAAAAGGCATCGATGGCGAATATACAAAGATGAATACAACGAAAAAAGCTGTCCCCCAAGTAGTTAACCTTACTTGTGGGACAGCTTTTTCTTACTCTACGATTTCCCCTTGCGGGTCATCTCCGCGAGTGAAACCCACTGCTCGTCGGTCACCTCGAGCAGGTCGTTGAACTGCCCGGCGCCTTGCAGCCACTCGCCGCCGTCAATCGTGATCACTTCGCCGTTAATATAGGCGGCGAAGTCCGAAATCAGATAAGCGGCGAGGTTCGCCAGCTCATCTTTTTCCCCGACCCGTCCCAGTGGGACGCGGTTCAGGAGCTTCTGCGACAGCTCGGGCGTGGGAGCCAATCGGCTCCACGCGCCGTCGGTCGGGAACAAGCCCGGCGCGATGGCGACTTGCCGGATCCCATACCGCGCCCACTCGACGGCGAGTGAGCGGGTGAGGGCAAGCACGCCGGCTTTCGCGGCGGCGGAAGGCACAACAAAGGCGGATCCGGTGGAGGCGTAGGAGGTCACGATGTTTAGCATCGTACCGCCCACACCTTGCTCGATCCACCTTTTACCCAACTCCAGCGTGGTGTAGAACGTCCCGTGGAGCACAATATTCAGCACCGCATCGACCGCTCGCGGCGACAAATGCTCCGTCGGGCTAGCAAAGTTGCCCGCCGCATTATTGATCAGCACGTCGATGCGGCCGAAGTGCTGCTCCACCGCTGTGATCATGGCAGCAACCTGCTGAGGATCACGCACATCGCAGGGATGGTAGAACACATCCCCGCCGCCAACGCTCATTTCAGCCGCAGCTGTCGCAAGCACTTCCTCACGCCGACTGGTGATGGCGAGCTTAGCCCCGAGCGACAGGAATTTCTCGCCCATCGCACGGCCGAGACCCGTGCCACCGCCTGTAATCAACACAACTTTATCCTGGAGTAATGCCCCGTCGAACATGATCTCACGCTCCTTTTGTTTCATGGATATGGATATTTAGCTCATGAAGTGTTTATGCCATTAACAGATTTAGATAGCGCTTACATAGTGCGAATATCTTATGTTCTCACATCCACCTCCAGAATGTCCAGTATCAAAAGAAGCTTGGTACACGACACATTGAAAGGGCTGGATATTGTATAGAACCACAAGAGTGGTTGAAATTGACCGATGTAATGTTGTATTCTAGTGATTAAAAATTAGAGACAGAGGAGTGAGAATATTGGAGATTAAAGTGGATGATTTAAGTGGGCCAGAAGTGGTTGCCTTAATTATGGAACATCTTCAGCATATGCAATCGTTATCCCCGCCAGAAAGTACACATGCCCTAAATCTGGATGGATTGAAAAGACCCGACGTTACCTTCTGGAGTGGATGGGAGCAAGGTGGATTAGTTGGCTGCGGGGCTCTTAAAGAGCTTGATGGTCAGCATGGAGAGTTAAAATCAATGCGAACTGCTTCGGCACATCACAGAAAAGGTGTTGCCAAGCGAATTCTTGAACACATCATTGAAGAAGCGAAGCAACGCGGTTACACGCGGATCAGCTTGGAAACGGGCTCCATGGAAGCTTTCGAACCTGCAAGAAGGCTTTATGAAAATTTTGGGTTTACCTATTGTAAGCCGTTTGCGGATTACACCCTTGACCCCAATAGTTCGTTCATGACATTGGAATTATAAGTTTATTTGAGGAGCCTCCTCTACAATATGAAGGAAGACCCTCAGCACGCTGCTGGGGGTCTCTTGTTTTGCCTTACTCTGCCAAAACAAACGTCTCAAGCACATGCCTTACGCCATCCTCGTTGTTACTCTTCGTCACGAAGTTCGCCAACGCTTTCAGCTCAGGCAGCGCATTCTCCATCGCAACGCCTAGACCCGCGACTTCAAGCATTTCACGATCATTCCAAGCATCGCCCATCGCGATAACTTCATCTAAAGAGCAGCCGATATGCTCAGCAAGGAACGTGATCGCATGACCCTTCGTACCTTCCTTATGCATGAACTCCAAATAGTGAGGCTTGGACTTCGTGATGTGCATTTGGTCACCTAGGATGGGGAGAAGTTCTTCACGAATTTGGTCACAAACTTCAGGTGTGTCAACGATCAGCAGCTTCGGCTGTGGAATATCAATCCATTGGCGCAAGTCCCCAATGATATAAGGCGTTTTGGACAGACGCACGTAGTTTTTAATTTTATCGTTATCCTCACCTGCATAAAGCTCATCCCCATGGTAAAGCTGTAGATGATAGTTGTTTTTCTCACAGTAATCGAGCAGGTAGCGGGCGCTCTCTACAGGTACAGTGCGCTCATAGAGGACTTCTCCGTCTAGCAAATTTTTGATCAAGGCCCCTTGATACGTAATAATAGGGACGTTGAGCCCGATGCGATTGGCAATTTTGGAAGCGGAAGCGAAGCTTCTTCCTGTGGCAATTGTAACGGTTACACCTTTGGCAACCGCTTGATGCATGGCGTCCACCGTCTCTTGCGAAATCGTCAAATCATCACGCAGCAGCGTGTCATCTAAGTCAGCAGCAACTAATTTATACGTCATGTTTCTCACCGATCCTATTCGTCATCTCTATTAAAATTCTGCTAATAGCATACCCGAATTACTAGAGAATTGCTACAATAAGCGCAGTAGAGATAGCTAAGAGGAGGCACGTTTACAATAGCATCAACTTATACAATTAAGCTGGAAAAATGGCTGAGAGCCCATGCGGACGCGGAATATGCACCCAGCATGGAAGCTTATATGAAGAATCATTTCCCATTCCTAGGTATCCGAAATCCGGCGCGCGTTGCACTGACCAAGCAATTCACCAAGGAACATGGAATTCCGAAAGGGGAGGAGGCGGTTCGAGTGGCCCAAGAGCTCTGGGCATTACCTGAGCGCGAGTTTGCGTACACCGCTATTATGATGCTTTTGCAAGTGAGAAAAACGGTGAACGCCGAGCATATCGACCTACTGGAGCATTTTATTGTGACTAAATCTTGGTGGGACTCAGTGGACACGATTGCGGATCATTTGATTGGTTTTCACCTTCAACGATTCCCAGAGTTAGTTCCAGCCTATGTGGCGAAATGGTTAGCTTCTGATAACATGTGGCTGCAGCGAACGGCGATCTTGTTTCAATTAAAGTATAAAAAGAAGACCGATGTACCGCTGCTGTTTCACTGCATTACGACGATGGCGGACTCGAAGGAGTTCTTCATCCGCAAAGCGATCGGATGGGCGCTACGCGAATATTCGAAGACAGATGCCAAAGCCGTACGAGATTTCGTTGCAAGCCATGAATTATCTCCGCTAAGCGTAAGAGAGGCGCTGAAGGTGATTCAGCGGAAATAATCAGATACTTGAACGTAGCTTAAATTACCCTGAGTTATTGAAGGTGATAATCATTTCAATATTATGAATTGAGAATCAATATCAATTATACATAATAGATACTCAGGAGAGTTTACCGTGCTGCGTTTCAACAAACCAAAAACTACAAAAGTCTCTTTCACTGTCCTTTCCTTGTGCATGGCATGCGGGCGCATGTGTGGCTGTTGGCGGTGGGATTGGCTTCGTCGGGTTGATCGGTCCGCATCTAGCTAGAAGGCTGATAGGGCCGAAACATCAGTATTTGATTCCGGCATCGGCGCTCACGGGTGGGTTGGTGTTAATCGTCGCAGATACTATCGCGCGAGGGATGTTCCAACCGTCAGAGGTTCCAACGGGTATTGTGGCCGCGGTTATTGGTGCGCCATATTTTTTGTACTTATTAGTTCGAACGAGAGCTTCGTAAGAGGCGTCATTTAGAGATCCACAGCAGGCTTAGTAGCCTGTTGTGGATTTTTTGTTTTTATATTTATAATTGTAAATGTTAGATAACTTAACGCATATACTGATAAAATAAAATAATTGTCATGTATATTGACATAACTCTAACATTCGAGTAAAGTTATTAAAATTCTTCTCGAGGCGCGCTGCCTCAAAGAGAGGCAAAAAGGAGAGATGGGAGATGGCTCACATGCGAACAAATGACTTGTTAGCGAGATTACCGAAGGTGGATCTTCATTTACATTTGGATGGAAGTGTGAAGCCCGAGACGATACTGGAGCTCGCTCTCCAGCAAGGCATATCACTCCCTGTCTATGAACCGGATGGGCTGATTCCGCATATGCGAGTTACGGACAACTGCGGCAGTCTCATTGAATACTTGGGTAAATTCGATTTCACGACTCGCTTTCTACAAACAGGCGCAGCCTTAGAACGGGTTGCTTATGAAGTGGTTGAACAATCCGTGGAGCACAATTGCCGCTATGTGGAAGTTCGTTTCGCACCGCAATTGCATCGCAATAAGGGGCTAACGTTGGAAGAGACATTCCACTACGTTATTGAGGGGCTGAAACGAGCGCAACGCGATTTTGGAACGAGATTCGGCGTTATTGCGATCTGTATGCGAAATCATGCTTGTGCAGATAATTTGGAAGTCATTGAAGCGGCGGCCCAGTTTGTTGGGAAGGGTGTCGTGGCCGTTGATTTGGCGGGCGATGAGGCAACGTATCCGCCTGAATTCTTCCGTGAAGTGTTCGCTAGGTCACATAAATTGGGCATTCCCGTCACCATTCACGCAGGGGAAGCTGCGGGTGCGGTTAACGTCTACGAGGCAGTAACACATCTTGGTGCCACACGAATTGGGCACGGGGTGAGGCTCAGAGAGAACTCGGATATTTTGGAAATGGTCAAAGACCGGCGTATTCCACTTGAGATGTGTCCGATCTCCAATATCCAAACGAAGGCTGTGGCCTCGTGGGATGCATATCCGATCCGTGAATATTTGGATCAAGGGTTGATCGTGACCATCAACACCGATAACCCAAGCGTATCGGGCACCAACATTACGAATGAGTATCGAGCGATAGCGGACCGATTTGCTTTTACAACGCCGGAGCTAGTGAAGCTAATCATGAATGGTGTGGAAGCGGCATTTATGGAAGAAAACGATAAAGTGATGTTCAAACAAGAGATGGAAGCCGAGCTTAACAGCTTGGGTGTGTATAATTAATCGAAGGTTAAAGAGAATTTGTTGCCGTGAGCAGCAGATTCTTTTTTTGTTCATGAGGATGAATGTTATGTTAAAATAAGGGAATATTTTCAATACCTTGCGGTCAGAGGTGAGGCTAACGTGCCCTAAGTATCATAAGACAATCTCAAACGGAGATGAGTTTTATGCGATAACAGCAGCTTATATGGCAAGTAAAGCTACGGGTGAGTTAGCCATGGAAGCTACCGAGTCAAGAGATTTGGGTTACTTTGATTTGCACTATTTACCGGAACCGATGGGCCAAGTATACAAGGAAAGTATAGAAGCTTATGTAAAAAGATTATCAACTGGCTAACTAATTTTAAGGATAGGTGTCGAATGGGATATAACATAAATATCAAAAGAGCTGATAAAGATGTTCCAATAACTCTGGAGGAATGGAAGGCGTACATCAGTTCAGACCCTGAACTCACCTATCGTGACAAAAGGGTAGGAGAGAAAGTTATATAACAGCCAGATTTATAGACGATTTTTAAATACTGAAGATGAAAGAAATGGCTGCTAAATTAGGCGCCATTGTCGTTGGTGATGAGGGAGAAGAGTACTGATAGTAACCATAATTAAATGGATGGCTGTAAGCTAGTGGAGGGGACAGCCTGGCATGGCAAAAAAAGGTTCAGCGTTCGTCTTCTTTATTCTTTTTAATATCGTGATGGGTATGCCGGGACTATTTTTGTTTGTTGCTAGCATGTACACCTCAATTGGACGGATAGCCTTCCTGGTTGAAATCTTGTTATGGCTTATCGGAAATTATTTGTTGGTGAGGAAGAAGAGTTACCAAGAAATACTAAGTTATTACCTTCTTGCAAGTGTGATTGTGATCGCTTCGGCTTTTACTTTTTCTAAGCCGTTGTTTGGGTTCAGATGAGATAACGAGTAGCGGTATAGTTGGCATAGGTAAGGGATTTGAGGGAACGTCGTTCCGCTATTTTAGTCAAAACAGCCTTTTTTGAGGAGAAAGGGAACGTCAGTGCGCTATTCTCGTTAAAATCGTGAATTTTAACGAGAATTCACAGGAATAGAGGAACGTCGTTCTCTTCCAGCGCTCAAACAGCTTATTTGTTTAAAATAGCGGATCCTCGTTCCCTTTGGCTGGTGCGCAAGCTAGTGGAAAGCAGTGAAAGAACTAGGTGAGGAAGGAAAGGTTAACCTCGCTAATAAAGAGGTCAATGCGCAATTCGATGAGAGCCAAGTGAGCATTGACGCGATTACATATGCGTTTAAAGATGCGATTGAAGAGCAAGGCTATGACGTAGTACTAATCTCGAAAAGGAATGAAGACATCCATGGATACTTATATCATTACCGGAGGTTCCAAAGGCCTGGGCGCTGCCATCATCCGGCAGCTGCTGGAGCAAGGAGCTGCGGTCCACTATCTGTCCCGCAGCGAGAACAAGACCTTGCGCCAAAAGGCGCTGCGCGCGGAAGGTCAGCTGACCTTCCACGCTTACGACTTGGCGCAAACCGAAGGCCTTGATTCGCTCATGGAGCGAATCCTCTCAAACCCCGATGGCGTGACCTCCATCACGCTCATCAACAACGCGGGCATGCTCGAGCCGATGACGTCGATCGGCCGGGCAGACCCGGACGATCTGCAGCGCAGCCTGCAGCTCAATCTTGTCGCACCCGCGGTGCTGACGAACAGCTTCATTCGGCTCACGGGGACGTGGCCGATTGTGAAGCGGGTCGTCGGCATCTCCTCAGGCGCGGGGCGCAAGCCCTACCCCGGCTGGGGTGCGTATTGCACCGCCAAAGCCGGGCTTGACATGCTGACGCGCTGCGTCGGCGCTGAGCAATTGAAACAACCACACCCGGTGCTGATCTGCAGCGTGGCACCGGGTGTGGTGGATACCGATATGCAGCGGGAGATTCGCGCTGCATCGGAAGAGGACTTCCCGCAGGTGAGCCGGTTCGTCCAGCTCAAAGAGCAGGGCGAGCTGCGCTCGCCCGAAGACTCCGCAAAGCAGCTGCTTCACCTGCTGCAAACGAACGCTTTCGAGCAAGGCGAGGTCGCCGACTTGCGAACGAAAGAGCCCGTGTCGTAATCCGACACGGGCTCTTTTTATACCAATCTATTGAATACTTCCGCTAACCTTACCCCCAGCCGAAAGCTCCGAAGTACAGAACTTGCAGCGTGAAGCTTGTGCGGGAATATCAGACAAACAGTGAGGACAAGCTTTGGTTGTAGCAACTTTTTCCACCGGCGCTTCTTTCTTACGAAACTTACCGATTTGACGGACAACAAGGAAAATAACGAACGCTACGATCAGGAAATCCAAGAAGGTCGATATGAATTGACCGTATTTAAAAATGGGTGCATCCTTAGCATCTGCCAAAGTATCATAATGTTTCCCATCTAATGCAATAAACAAATTATTAAAATTCACTTTACCAACGAGCAGTCCAACGAGCGGCATCACCAAATCATTCACGATAGACGTAATGACCTTGCCGAAAGCCCCTCCGATAATAACCCCAACTGCAAGATCGAGCATGTTCCCTTTGAATGCAAAATCCTTGAATTCTTTTAACATGATGTACCCCCATGAGACAATGATTGATAGCATTGTACCATAGTTGATAGAACCCAAACAAATGCCCCCCCCCAACTGAACCGCACCCCCTAAAATAGACATTAGAAAAAACCCCCGGGTTAATCTAAACTATTTTAGGGGGTGTTTGGCATGGCGACAAAAGGACAGAAGCTAAAAACGTACAG
>NZ_JCAUAN010000045.1:0-35234 GCF_059691975.1 Paenibacillus sp. J22FR5
TATGAATCAACGGTTTTAATCAACTTACTTTCTGAAAAATACTGATTTATAAGGTGATGAAATCCTGCGAGTGAGTGAGCATACGTGAGATAAACCCTTAAAACCGAGGGAGGAAAACGTATATTTAATGTGAAACCAAGACGAGGCTGCCGGCACGAATCGGCAGCCTCGTTAAAGGGACGGGCAGAAGAGTGTGGTGGAACGGCTATTTATTATCGCACACAATTTTGCCAGAGTAACACATCCGCTTCACCTACAATATGATGTGTATAGAAATCTAAAGAGGTGAGCCAATGGCAGTCGTAAAAGCTAGGAAACAGGATATTGATATGTTGGCTAGGTTGCTTCGAGCTGAAGCTGAGACCGAAGGCGAAATGGGCATGCTCCTTGTTGGAAATGTTGGCATTAACCGAATAAGAGCGAATTGCTCCGATTTTAAAGGAATCCGGACAATTCCCCAAATGATCAACCAGCCGCATGCGTTCGAAGCATTGCAACATGGTATGTACTATCAAAACGCAAGAGAGAGGGAACGCCGTCTGGCGCAACGGACTGTGAATGGGGAGCGGAATTGGCCAGGCAAATACTCCCTATGGTATTTCCGTCCAGGAACGTTCGAAAATCCCGGACCATGTCCGCCAACTTGGTATAATCAGCCGCTCGTAGGACGATGGAAGAAGCACTGTTTCTATGAACCGACGGCGAAAGAATGTGAAAATGTTTATAATACTTTTTAATTTTATAAACGTAAAGAGCTCAGGATCTCTTAACCTGACTCGTCACAGCCATGTGTCGGTTGACAAGAACTTTATCTCATTAAGTGCCGCGTAAATCGCGGCTTCTTGGGGTTTAGTGGAATAAAGTTGTTGTCACGGTCATTATTCGGAAACTATACCAACGTGACAGGCCGTCCGATGTCGGATGACAAGAACATTAGCCGAATGAAGTCTGCTTGAATTGCGGGCTTTATTTATGATCGGATCAAGTTCTTGTCATTTGTCAATGTCAAGAACATTGTCCGGTTGCCGACGAGCTTTGCCGGAATGTAGTACCAAGTTACTCCATTTGGTGCCTCCAGATAAGTGAGGCTTTAACCATTTGTTTTGAGAACTTTAGTGCACAAAGTTAATTTGAACTTCATTAAAGCCACACCACCATATGTCCAAGCAATTTTTGCACGGTCCACATAAAATAAATCTATCAATCTCGTAGATATAGGAGGGCCGATGATGCGAACCATGTGGGGTGGATATACCGTTGAACTTAACTTGATCGGGTCCGGAGCTTTAGGCAAGGTCTATAAAGCTTATGACTCGAAAGGACGCCAGGTGGCAATCAAAGAGACTTCCAACCGTGAGGCGGCAAGACGCGAAGCGCGGATTATGCAGAGTTACCGGATCGGTGAGTTTTTGCCACGCTATTATGATTATTTTGAGATCGGGGAAATAGGCTATTTGGTTACTGAGTATATCCGGGGGTCGACTTTGGGCAATGACTTTCATAATACCTTCACCAATAAGCGGGATCAGGACTTAAGTGTAGAGATTACAATCAACATCCTCAAGGGGCTTAGACAACTCCACAAAACGGGGTATATCCATAATGATGTGCTTCCAAAAAATGTAATGATACTTCACGATAAGCCAGAGACGGTCAAAGTAATAGATTTCAACATTGCCAAAGAGATTGTGAGTCCCGCTGTCATGAAAAAGGAGCTACAGGCTGTGTGCAAAATATGCGCTTTCCTCATGAACGGGACGCTAGCGGATATCCATAAGGCGGAAATTCGTGATAGAGATCTTAGGCTTGTGTTATTAAATCCCTTTGACGTAAACAATAAGGACAGCTATCCATCGACTGACGCACTCATTGCCGCATTGCGGCCTTTTTGCTAAGGCACCTGACTGGACGATAAAATGATTTCTTGTTCGCTCAAAACTCTCTCCTTCATACACTTTTTCCGTCGTTACTTGTGGTACGGTTCTCTGCGCTGTCTATAATGGCAAGTTTTTAGGTCATCCCACAAGGGATGGCCCTTTCTTCGGTGATGAAACTGTTGAACCCCTTATCGCGATGGTAAATTTAATGGGAATAGTCAATTAAAAATGAATTTAGATCAACCAAATATGAGATGAGACTAAAAGAATTAAAAGAAAAATATGAAACAAAACAATAAAGATATTTTTTGGTCGGAAGTAAAGAATAAAGGCTGTCAGTTGGAGGGCTGCCTTTGGAAGTGGGCGCCGCGTGGCAACTCCAGGAATCGTGAGCGCGCAAGGACTCTGCGGCCAACGAGCAGCATCTCGAACAATATACGTTCTAATACGAACTATTTTCAGCATATTCCATGAGATATTGGGTTCTTGACCTTGATGGAAAATTTGGTTTAATCGTAAGCAGAACTACATTCCATCTTCTAAACAATATACAGAACGTGGTCAACAAAATGAAAGAATTACTCAATGATGCAGGTAAGATTGTTATTTTAGATAACGTCTCTGAAATTGAAACACCAGCGACTTATGGATATATCTTAGGAGCAATACAAGAGTTCATTCCACATTGCCGTAAGTATGGATTTAAGAACGCAATAAGAATTTTCAAGCATAACACCTCGAAATCTTGGCTTGAACATCTAGCATCTGATAAGTATTTATCAGAGCAACAATATCACGATTTATATGGAAAGTTATTTCCTGACTGTACGTTTCAAAAACTAGGCTGGGCTATGGGATTGTTTGGGATAAATAAAAATTTTTTATTGTTAACGGGTACGTTAGCATTACAACACCAGGCTGCTGAGAAATTGGTAGCCTGTTCCGAACGGGCAGGATAGTTTAATCGTTTCTCAAATACCTTCCTTTATAGAAAATCGCGATTATTGGCTTATCGGCAAGTTGAGATTCCCAGGGATGGGAGTAAATAAAGATAATGACTAACGATTTAATTATTGAAGCTCAGAGATTAGTTGAAAGAATAAAGTCTGAAAATCCTAAATCCGGGATGAAATAACCGTAATTTCTCTTGTAGTTCGACCGATTCGCACAAACAAGCCTCCTAATAAAATAAAGAAATAAAATAATTGAAACTTTGTCTACTTCATAAGGCGGATCAATCCATATCATTACTCCCATCCCCGCTCAATTACATTGAACAGCTGATATCAACAGCTGTGATTATCCTATCCAAATTTAGAAATTCCAAAGAAACCTGCCATATTACAGGTTGTTGTTCCATACGTTGGTTTTGAGTGAGTCCAATCCATATTTCGTTGATTTCCTTCTTTATCACGGACAAGGCCCTGCTCATATCGAGCGGGGCCTTTGTTTAGATTAGCGCAGAGTCTATCCTACAGCCATCCTTCACTTCAACCCGTCTCCTAATTGGATAAACGTATATTTATGTCGTAATTAGAGGCGTTCAGAGGGCTCAAGCTGAATAAAATCCAAATGTTTCATTCGGTTTATGACAGATAATACTTCATTCATTCTTGGTAATTCAAGCCATCTTTCGAAACCAGGGAAAAATGAAGAAAATACAATATCTACGCCTTCCCTCTCCATATCTTCGAGCGCTTTTTTGATCTTTTCATGAAGAAAGATGAGGAGATCCTGATTACTTATAGCCATTTTTCGAATTAAAAAGGCAATAGCTGCAAGCTGGGCGTGTGATGTGATATTGTAAAGCCCTCTGATATCAACTTGTTCATCGCCTATCATGATATATCCCATGTTTGAAACCATCAACTTTTCTGTACCACTGCCCTCTGGATAGCTCGAAAAGTGATCGGTGGTTATTTTTCTTTCTATCTCCCATTTTGTAAAGGGAATACGTTCGCGTGGTTTGTCGTGTTCACATAATTTTTTTGCTTCCTGGGTTACGTTTTTTGGCACAAAATTGTCCATCAGGATAATTTGATCGGCAACAGATAAAAATTCACCGCTACCTCCAATAACAAGAACGGAAGATACGCCAACAGCCTCATAAAGCTCCCTGACACGTTCCGTAAAAGGAGTAATGGGTTCATGCTTGATTAATGAACGCATTTTGATGTCTTGAATCATAAAATTCGTCGCACTTCTGTCTTCATCAATAAGAAGAAGCTTACACCCGACGTTGATTGCCTCCATAATATTTGCGGCTTGAGATGTGGAACCTGAGGCGTAGTCAGTCGAAAACTGTTCAGCCGAACTATTGGGTATCCATTTTATGAAAGGCGTAATATTAATATTTTTTATGGAACGGCCTTCCTCGGCAGATATTTCCATTGCACTTTGATCTGTAATCACAAATTCTCGTCCGTCGCCTATGCTGTGATTGTAAATCCCCGAATTTAGTGCATCCAGCAATGTGCTTTTACCCGAATAACCACCGCCGGTGATGACCGTCACACCATGTTTTATTCCCATTCCTCGCAAACCACAAATTTCAACTTCAATATCTTCCGGGGATGTAAAAGGCAAGGCACCCTCCAGTGGCCCGCTGTTGTCTTTATTTCTTGGCAAAATGCTGCCATTCGCAATAAACGCACAATAATCACTGGATTTCAGCCATTCGCGAATCCTATTTTGCTTTTTTACCAATTCATAGGCAGCATTTAATTTGTTGAAATCAAACTGGGCAATTAACTCTTCCACTTCTTTCGGGAGAAATTTGCAGAGCATGCGCATAGCTTTATCATTATTCTTGAATGGAAGTTGAACTGTAATCATTAAGCATAGATACCATTTTTCCGAGATGACTTCGACAAAGGATGCATTACGTTGCAACACCACATTGGTTGGACGAAAACAATAAAAAGCACCATTTTCTTTATCAGAACGTGACCGGTTATAAATCAATTTATTTAATGCGTCAATATGAACAACCCATTCTCTTAATGCAAAATCGGAGAGAACAACTTGATCCATATTTTCATCTAAGCCGAGACGGTCAAAAGGTATTTTTATCGTGATACATGGTTTATCCAGTGTGAGTTTATGTGTTCGTTCAATGTAATAGGCAACATCATTATTCCAATAGGTTGGGTCAGATATCGTCCCCCCTTGATCATAGTAGGAACCTTCATAAATCATACTGTAAGATGACTGTACAGATTGTAATGAGCGAAAATATTGAGCGAGTCTTTTAATAAAGCATCATCCTTTCATATTTGGAAAGCGGTGAATAACGGGAAACGATGCCGAAGTTTAAAACGATATCTCAAGAAGGGGGCCCCTTATCCTTTGGAACAAGGTAACGACGAAACGAATCGAGCCCTAATCTCCAGGTATGAGCCTGCTCAAACATAATTTTCCGCGAAAAATGAATTCCATCCTAAGTAATTCAAGTTCAATACATATCCCCCCCTAATAGAGTTCAGATCAATTTGGACGATTAAATCCTAACCAATTTCAAAATAAAACCACTATTGTTTCCTTGACCAACCTTTTGTCCTAAAAAAATAACAGCCACTCCATAAGTGGCTGTCATAGACCGGCAAGAAAGCTTAAACGTTCCTTCTGTCTAAATATAAAAGCCCTGAGAGTGAATCCTACCCTCAGAGCCTAATGTATTCGTAAAAGAATAACTAAAAAGCAACATGAGGATAAGACGTATATTTGTTTGTTTTCATTGTCCTCACCTCGTTACGATTTATTTTTACAGCAACAGAATCATAACATTAAGATCATCCTCAATATAGGGAAAGATTAATTATAATTAACTCAAACCCTGACATAGGTAAAAGATGCCCCCATAGAATGAAAACTCAGGACACGATAAATAAGCCTGAATAGTTGTTCTAATGAGGGATGGAGCAGGCCTTTTTTTTCGTCATTGCAGGCAGAATTCTATCAAGCATCTCCCCCGCAGATTTCTCGTTAGTTTTTCCTCCCCCCCTGAAATACCGCCTCCTCCGCGAATGGTATCAAAGAATAGTAGCTGATCAAACAACACGGAGGGTATAGTAATGAAAAAATGGACAAAGTTGGGGATCGGCCTTTTGTGCGCAACATTGGTTACGTTCGGAGTACGCTCGATTTCAGGTGTTTCGAATGCCGACGAAGCTTCGCAGACCGTGACCGGAACGGTGAAAACTATCGACGCAGCCCAAGGCGTAACGGTTTCGACAGACGAAGGCGCTGAAAAAACAGTGCCGCTATCGAAGATGGTATGGGTATTCCTGGATGACCACAAAGCGCAAATGAGCGATCTCGCTACGGGGTTTAAGATCGAACTGATCCTGAATGGAAAGAAGCAGGTCGCTTACATAAAAGCTATCTCGATTACAGTGACGGACAAATCGAGCAGCGCCCAGGAACCGGCGACCACAGCTTCGTCAGCACCGGCCGCAGCAGTTGCGGCCGTAACACCTGTAACACCGACCGCCGGCACGAGCCCAACTACATCGTCAGCTCCGATGCAAACCGTTGCGCCAACGGCAGCGGCGGATGCTGCTGCACCTTGGAAAACGCTACATATCAAAATCGAGGGCAACGGCTTTACCATGGATATCCATGATAAAGGCGATCACAATAACGGTATGTCGATGATCAAAATGAAGCCGAAAGGCCGCGACGGGCTATTCCTCAAAGGCGACGACGCGGAGCATTGGATCCGTACGCTGCTCGTCGGCATCGATCTGAAGGCGCCGAACGTAAAGCAGCAAATCAGCACAGCGTTCACAAATTGGTTTGAGCTGAACGGCACCACGCTGAACGTCAACATCGAGGTTGAAGCGAAGCCTGCTGCAGCCGCAGCAGCTGCAACATCTGCAAGCACTCCAGAGGCACCTTCGATTACGCCGGAAGTCCCTGTAAGTACTTCGGCCTCACCCTCAACTGCCTCAGTCGCTGCCGCTGCAACTGTGAATGCGCAAATCACAATCAGCCAAAATAACAATAACGACGACGATGAAAATCACGACGACAACGAGGACAAACAAGAGCATGACAAGCAAAAGAAGGACGACCACAAGAAAGTCGAATTAAAGATCAAAGAGAAAGAACATCAGGACAACGGCAAGCACAAGGGTAAGGGAGGCAAAGACGACTAAAATTTTCAGTATAGACCGGCGTATACAGTGAAAAACTGTGCCCCGGTCTTTTTTTTTGCGTCTACCCGCAATATCTGAAAAACACAAACAAGGATGACTGAACGGAGAACAAAAATTAATATCAATAGGGCTGTCGCGTGTAGCCCTTCACTCCGCTAACTGGCAGGATTGTGAAGTTACGCTGTGGAATAGGATAACGAACAAGATGGGAAAAGATTATTGGTGTATCAGGGTAAGAGGAGGCTTATGATGGGGTTAGACGTTGTATTATATGATGATCAAAATAGGCTTTTGAAAGTCTTTAAGATAAAAGAGGAGTTACACAAAGCAATTTTCTCATCTAATCAACGATGGAGTAGTTATCTCAACCTCAGAAAACTTAACGACTATTATCTAACCAACGAGGAATACATCGGGGACGCCCGTAGAGGGTTAATAGGTGACTTACTTGAACACATGAATCACATTCCATCTGAGTATCGTCATTCATTGCAATTGTTGATTGACGAAATATCAGAGGAATCAGTGAATAAAGTATTGATTAACGGGGATTAAACACTCAACTAACAGAAACTATAGCTCACGATAACAGGTTGACGGATCCATTGTCAGCCTATTGAAGTATCGGGTAGACTGGATGAGCAACGAGGACAAATACTTTTCAAGACGAAATACTTGAGTGAGGGATTTTTTTTCTGGCGGAGATTTCACTTGCTAGCTCTTCCGTGTATTCACTGTAATAAGCACTGAATACATGCTGATTACCTTTAGGTCAACGGCACTAAACGTGGATTCTTGTTCAACAAACGGATTACGAGGGAGTTAAATGCCGGTTTTTAAACAACTATATTTCTAACCCGACCCAGAACTCAGGCCGGGTTTTCTGCATTTTATATAGCCGTTTTTAAAACAACTTAATTATCAGGCATGAGCTCAGAACAAGTACAGGCTGAAGCGATCAAGAAGTTTAAAGGCAACCGGAATCCCGATCAAGGAGAAATACCGTTCATTATAGCTGGCTTTGGTTGGAGGGATTTTGAATGCTCCCATACGAAATTTTCAGCTACTGTTCAGTTTTATTTCAGCCGTTTTTCAGTACTCTTGCTTATAATCCAGGAGAGAATGAATAAGACAAACTTAGATAGGAGCATGAAACAGATATGATTTATTATGATTCTCCTCATGTAAAGGTATCATGGAACGAAGAATTAAAAGCGGTAGTTTTGGAGTGGAAATGCTTTGCCCAAGGCGAGCAATATCGTACGCCATGTGAAAAAGCATCGGAGTTATTGGTACAGAAAAAAGCTGTAAAAATGCTGCTTGATAATCGAAATATGTCTGTAATACACCCAGACGATCAGGCTTGGGTCGCCCAAGTAATCCATCCACTAAATATCGAAGCTGGTATGAAATATGTGGCTTCGATAACGCCGGAGAAAATGATCGCCAGGGCTAGCATGAAGAGAACGGCGGTCGAAGTGTTCAAGAAAGGGGAGTTTATCGCGGAAAGATTTGATAGCATAGAAGAAGCCACTCGATGGCTGTCTGAAGTCGACAGAACTATAGCATAACTATTATTACTTATTATCGTATCCCATCATTGAAGGCGGGAATTTCAAGAAATTTTGATTGGAAAGGTTCTGTACATCCCAAATATCGCTAAATGGAATCGAATCGGCTCCTTGTTCGTTACTAATTTTGATTCAAAACATTGGAATTGCACTACATATTCGTTGATCTAACGAGAAACGATAGCATTCCTGTAGAGCGTTAATTTTCAGCTTTGCAAAAAAACAAGCGCCTCGGTACGATGGGAGTACGGTGCCTTGCTGCGTCATGCTGGACTTAACCTTGCTGAAGCAAGTTCAGGTAAATGGACCGGACAGCTAAAGATTAGCAAACATGGTCGCTCTCGCCTCCGACGATTTATCTTCATGATGACGATGAGTTTAGTAGCGAACAATCCGGAGTTTAAAGCCATGCATGCATACAATGTACATGTAAAGAAGATAAAGAAAATGAGGTCCATTATGAAACTGTGTGGCAAGTACGTGCAGATTGTGGCGATTTGAATTGTGGATTTATTTCAGCGATCATCGAAGAAGATAATAATATGATTATCTGGCGTGATTTTAAAAAAGGTGATCAGATGAAACTAAATCACTTAGGTACATTTATATCTTTATGATTGTGGCTCACAGTACTTTATCAGACACAAAGTACAATTTGACCACAAAATATACTTCAATATATAAAGACGAAACCACTCCTAACAATGTACTATGGAGTGGTTCTTTTAATATTTAATAACCCCTCTTTACTTTTACCTTAGGTTAAGGTTTATTTAATGAGAGAGGATTGATTACACGTAATGAAAATCAAAGATATAGCAACAAAACTGAACATTTCTCCAAGAACAATTCGCTTTTATGAAGAAAAAGGGCTTATCTCTCCATACAAACAGGAACACAATTTATATAGGACATTTACTGAAAAGGAAGTATGGCGTTTACAAACAATTATATCCCTTAGAGAAGCTGGAATGACAATTGAAGATATTAAAAAAGCATTACCAGAAGTTCATGAAGAAGATAATGAACAACTTAAATATTATTTAGAAATACAACGTTCTGTAATCTTTTCGCAATGGCTGGAGTTAAAACAAATTATTGAAACAACTGATACCATGATTGAACTTTTAACACATAGAAACGCACTCCCTTTAGATGATATTTTTTTACTCGCTGAGGGGTCAAAAAGACTTAGAGAAATCAGGAAAAATTGGAGCGATAAGTGGAATTTCGACCATCAAGCAATTACCCATGATGAACATGTTTTTAATAATGAGAACGAATATAAGGACTATGAGGAAGCCCTTAATATAACTGTGAAATGGGTTGCTCCAAAGGTTGGAGAAAGAGGGTTAGACATTGGTACAGGAACTGGTAATTTAGCAGGAAAGTTTCTAGACAAGGGAATACAAATGGCTGGCATTGACCAATCCAAAGAAATGTTGAAACAATGCCAACGTAAGCATCCACAAATGGATCTTAAACTCGGGAATTTTCTTGCTATTCCCTACTTGGATGGGCAATTTGATTTTATTGTGACAAGCTTTGCTTTACACCATATATCAGATGATCAAAAGATATTGGCTCTTGACGAAATGCGTCGTGTATTAAAGCCACACGGAAGAATCTGTATTACTGATTTGATGTTCGAAAATGAAGCGAAAAAAGAGTTGTACCTAACAGATTTGGGCCAACGAGGGAAAACAGATTTAATCAAAATTATTCAAAATGATTATTACTCAATAACTTCCACATTACTGAATTGGTTTGACGAAAACGCTTATATCACTAAACATAGTCAACTAAACGACTTACTTTATATTGTTTATGCAGTTCCAATTAGATAATAAACTGTCTTGACCTTCTCCTTACGTCAACCCTTACGATAATAATGTAAACATTATCTTAAGGAGGAAATTGAAGAATGCCCAACCATGAAGAAATATATGAAACGCAGGCCGAAACTTATGAACTTCTCATTTCGAAACAACCAAGTCTATATGATGTAATCGAAGCAATTAAGCCAGTTGAAGGTTTGGACATATTAGATATGGGAGCAGGTTCAGGAAGACTAACATGTATTTTAGCCCCAAAAGCTAAATCAATTCTGGCACTTGACGAGTCAGAAGCAATGTTGAAAGTAACGGCAAATAAATTACAAAAAGCTGGATTACAAAACTGGAGTATTCAAGTTGCTGACCATAGAACTCTCCCTGTTGAAGATAAAAGTGCAGATTTAATCGTATCTGGTTGGAGTATATGTTATATAGGAAGTACTAACGTTCAAAATTGGAAAGAAAATATCCATCAAGTTATGATGGAAATTAAACGTGTTCTTAGTCCTGGTGGTAGTGTAATTATTTTTGAGAACTTCGGAACAGGTTCAGAAGCACCCAATCCTCCAAGTTTTTTAAAAGGATATTTTGAACTACTTGAAAAAGAATATGGTTTATCTCATAAATGGATACGAACAGATTATGATTTTGATAGCTTAGATGAAGCTGAAAGACTTACTAGGTTTTTCTTTGGAGATAATTTAGCTGACAAAGTTGTTAAAGAACAATTGATTCATTGTCCTGAGTGTGCTGGAGTTTGGTGGCTAAACGTATAAAGCCAAAATCAACCCATTTCTCTTTTTAGAATTGGGTTTTTCTTGACAAGATAAAGTGCTGTCATTCCGCTAACGCAGAACTATAGTTGAAAACAAGGAGCAGTATGCCACGGCATCTACCCCTTGTTTTTTATAAAAGGCAGGATAGTTTATTTGATTCACGTATACCTTTAATATGAAAATTGACGGTAGTCGTATTAATACGTTATCTGAAAAGAAATTAAAATTACATACAATCTATTCAATTCATTTAAGTTGACTCTTGGAGGCCAATCAATGTTTGGTATAGTTGCAGATGTAGAAAAAGATTATCAACTTAGAATTGTTGGTTTACTTCAGTATTTTGATGAGAACAATCAAAGCGTTGGAAAAGATGATATTTATACCGTACTCAAAAAGTACAGAGATTTTTGTGTGCTTCATGGGATTCAAATAAAAGAAGATCTGATTTATTGACGAAACGTTCTTTTAAAGGCTGCCGGTTTGATCGGCAGCCTTACTCACCTCACGGGCAGTTATGTAGCTCCCGATCTTGAAAAGATTGCTTGCGCAAATATATGACCACAAATTTAAGTAAGGCCGATAACCACTCGAAAAGAGAGGTAACCGGCCTTTTAATGTGTACACAAGTGCACAGGATACTGATAGACCAGAGCGGAATCACGCTACAAGTACAGCAAGATGTGAGACTTTTGGGTAGAAATATATTAACTACGGGCGCGATGGGTAGATGCCTTCGATTTGAATGACATAACTGACGCCTGCCGGCGCATAGTTACGTAAATCCGGAATGCCGAACGTTGTACGTCCATCCCCTCCGTACATAGTTCCTAATAGGGAGAACAATGCCGTATTGCTAGAGATGGACAGTAGTCTCCCATCGCAAACGAGAGTACCGCCAGGAGCAAAGGTGCCGGCAAACAGCCATACTTCTCCCATAATTTTTTCCACGCCGCCACCACCACTACCTCCCGAACCATTCGGAATGTTTGGGTTGCCGAACAAAGGACCCGAGGTTCCCGGATCCCCTTTATGGCCCTGAGGTCCGGCAGGACCGGCGGGTCCTTGGGCACCCGTTAAGCCGGTATCACCCTGCGAGCCTTGAGGACCGGCAGGGCCAGCAGGACCAACAGGACCGGCAGGTCCTTGGGTACCCGTTAAGCCGGTATCACCCTGTGGGCCTTGAGGACCGGCAGGGCCAGCAGTAGTATTGCCGTTCGCGTGATCCTCGAACATACCTTTCTCATGCATGTTTTTGATGACGGTGACAAATTCACCTCGGGAAATGTTCTTGTCGCCGCCGAATGAGCCATCTGGGTAGCCCTGCACAATGCCGTTTGCCCGTGCCCACTCAGCCGCACCGCTCCACCATCCCGAATCTGTAAAGCCTGTTACGCTTGCACTTGCAACCCCTGCTACTAGGAGTAGTCCTGCAATCGTTCCTAGTACTACTTTTTTCAACTTCACGTCTTCATTCCTCCTGTGACACGTTTTATTTGTTAAAATGCTAGGGCGTTTGTGGCTACACGTAGCCTTATAAAACCTACTTTTTTTCTTAACGGTTTGATCTCAGCATAGACGTACTTGCCCATCGATTCGTCTTTCTGTGCTATGAGCATGCCGAACTTCTCTTCGAACTTTTTATACTGGCTGTTACACTTTTGTGGGTTCACGAACCACCGGTTCATGCCTTCAAGGAAAGTGAAGTAGCACATCTTGGACTCATACGCCGCGCCCTCGTAGTCAAAGAGGATGCGGATAGCGTTGCCGTCATCGACAATCCCTCTGATCTGTGATCGAATGGCTGTCCAGCGTCGGTTGATGGTGACTTTTGCCAAGCCCCGCTCAATCATATTCCCTTTGCAGCCCTACCCTTATTGCATCATATCGAGAAAGGCCAAGGAACTGGCTAATCTTGCCCGAAGTAGCTGCACCGCCCGTTGCCGCTTGAAAAAGTCGTTCAGGTCATTCTGATACGCACGTTTCGTGTTTTCGCTGCGTTTGTCTTTCAGAAGATCGGCAACCAAATCCCGATCCGTGTATTACAGGTCCAAATGCTCCTCGTCCATTTTTACTACACTATAATGTTATTGAAGAATCTGACCCAATATTCATTACGCTATCGCAGAATTACGATTGAGCTAACAGCAGAACGATAGTTGAGGAGCTTGCATCGTGAAGCTCCTCTTTTTGCTCATTCAAGTAACTGGCAGTTTAACGCAATAAAATGCTTCAATTTCGTTAATAATAAGAGTTGAAAATAAGTTGTGAAAAAGATTCCTTTATTATTGCTGGTAGCTGTAAGCATATTTGTAATTTATCAATTTCAAAAACCCATCGTTACAGAAAATAATGCTATTATCAAAGCAAAAGAATATGTAAGAGTAATCAACGAAAAAATGAACGTTGATTATGATACGGAGAAACAGGCTGAATATTGTTTACTTAGGAATGATACGTTTTGGAACAAAATTATAGGGAATAGGCAATGGTCTGTTATGATTGATGGTCTTGCAATTGATATCAAGGCTAATACAGGAGAATTTGTCGAAATGGTATTTCCAAAGTAATGTCTCACCATTGAACTAACGGTGAACTAAACGATAGTTTGATGAAGGAATATGGATGATCCATCTTAAAAGATTGAAGCCGCTGATAGGTAGCTTCATTTGTTTTTTGGATATGATGTATATATATCGAAAGGGGCAAAATCAATTGAAGAGTAACAAACCAGTAAAGTTGGATGATCTAATTAGTGAAATTGAGCTTCAAATTGATGATACTTTTACTTTTATTAACACTAATACAGGCGAAGTTATTACATTAATGAGAGAAGAAATGAGAGCTGCAGAAGATGAAGAACCAATTGAAAAATTTCCTGACTGGCAAAGAGAGAATATTGAGAAAGCTATTAGCATAATTGAGGATGAAGACGGGGTTTACGTGGACTTTACATTAAGAAACAACTTCAATGAATATGAAATCATGGAGGAGTTTATTGTAAGTCTTAAGGATCAAAAAATTAGAGATGAACTGTATGACACCATTCAAGGAAGAGGAGCTTTTCGAAGATTTAAAGATAGAATAATAGAACATGGCGTTGATAAGCAATGGTACAAGTACAAAGAAAGTAAGATAAGGCAATTAGTAATTGAATGGTGTAAAGAGCAAGGAATTGAAATTCAGGAATAAGAAAGTATCTGAAGCTTAAAATAAACGTAAGAATACCGCATAATCGATTGAAAGCAGCGGGTCAATTTTGGATCCGCTGCTTTCTCAACTATCGGGCAGTAATGCGAACAAACTTTGGTTCCTCAGCATTGCCAAGACGTGATAATATTTGATGGAGACATTAATTGAATTCAGGTGAAACTATGAGATTAGCGAGGTTAAAGATAAAAATATTTCCTAATTGGCAACATGTATCTACAGGGAATAGCTATTAACTTGTACGACGCTAGTAAGTCTCGAATCCAGCGATCCAGCGATAGGAAACCGACAGCGTCATTACTAAATTCCAATGGATTACCCAAGGCAATACCGCGGAAATTAACGGCTCTAGCAACGTGTGTCTCCTGAGCGATATCTACACCGACAACTAGGTGATTAGCGGTAATGTTTTCAATGAGTTGATTTTGTTTATCTTGTGATTTAAACTTCATAGTAGAGCGACCTCCTGATGTGGGATTTTAAGGGCTGTAGACCCGTTACGTACTCCCATCGTACAGAGGCGCTCTTTTTTATTCAATCTCCAAATTATTCGTTCCACAGGAATTCTAACGGGGAACGATAGCTTAAGAAACTCGAATTAAATTTATATGGGGGAGTGGTTGAAGACGGAGATTTTAAAGGACAGAGGCTATGTATATTTATTATATTGTGTTCTTTTAGATATTCGGAGCGCTTCTTATACTCATCGTATTAAATGGTGGAATCCTGCATCTTGGGTCCAGGCTAAAATTAATATGATTGAAATAAACAATATTGCGGATGTGTTCCATAACTTACATGATTTTCTTGCTAACCGACCAGATGAATTTGATGAAAAATGGTTTTGGAATTACTTAAAAGAGCGACTTTCAGAGAAATATGAGTTTTATTACCAAGTATTCAATGAAAAGATAAAGGAAAAGATCTGATTGCTTAGGACTGACGATCAAATTTCCATATGCTTTTCCAATCGACAGAGAACAGTCGTACATTTCTGAACAAACACCATGCCCGTTTAAAGAAAGTGAACTGGAATTTATTCGTCAGAACCTTTACGGACGACTGTAATGAGTACTGAGGTTCGGTTTTCCTCCTCCATCTGCTGAATAATCTCGAGCAAATAAATGGCAGCACTATAGTTTGCCCGATCAATGCATTCGCGGATGAGTTCAATAACGTCTTGCTTGGATGCTAAATAGTATAGCTGCAAATGACCACTTCCCTTAACGAGTACTTGCAAAATAATTTATGCAAAGCATTCATTCCAGGTATGGGCATCGGCTGACTAAATTTTTTATGATCTGAATAATTAGTTACTCAAGTGGTGCAGGGAGTATGAATTCCCCAAGAATCCACAGCCCAAAGAACAATATAGATATTGTTACAAGCAATGCACCTAAGATTATTCGTCTTATCTTATACATTACAAATCACCACCACTCATGAATTTTGAAACGGCTATAGACATGATTAAGAAAATAGAGAAGAACGAATTAACATTATTCGAAGAGCAGGGATTGTATCGGGGCATCTCAAAGAAGAGGGCAACAGCAGATAACATCCTGTTCCCACTGCTGTTCAGCTAACAAATATTTTAATTCAATCGGTAAAGTATGAAGCAGGAAGCACAAAAAAGTATTTTCGAGTACATTGAGGTTTTTTATAACAACGAACGCATTCATTCGTCTATCCAATATTTTACACCAAGTGATTTCGAACGCCAGTTTTACGTTAATGCAGTACAGCGATAAAATCTATGTCTACTATCTTGACAAAGGTGCAAACATCTACTCCGCCATTTACCGTGGTTTCAGAAATAGGTGTAAATATGGACGTGTTCCCCACAGCTAAGCATTTGTGTTCCTGGGCAGGACTCACTCCCACAAATAACGAGAGTGCCGGCAAGAAAAAGTCAGTAAGGATTTCAAGAGCAGGCTGATACATCAAGCCACTTTTGGTACAGTGTGCCACCGCAGTCGTCAAAAGTAAAAAGCATCCTGAAATCCGAAACCGCTACTTAAAACTAAAAAAGCGTCGAGGTCACAAACGCGCCATTATTGCTATTGCGTGCATGCTGTTAACGGCTATCTACCACATCTTGAAGAACAAAGAGCCCTATAACGCAGAGCTTTATAAAAAATCGCATGTTCTTCCAGTAGACCGTGAAATCACGGTAGAACAAGCGATTTTATTGACAAAAGCTCCGGGTTATCGTAATATGGCCGTTGCCTAAATACGAGACTTAAACCTATTTTCAGGGGGCAGGTGGGATTATGAGAAACAAGTACCTCAATGAATCTATCAAAAACAGGGAAGGGCTGTCGCAAAAGGTTTAGCCGGTTTATTAATTAAGATCGCATATATCCAGTGGATCCCAGGGTATGATAAAATAATTTTGATATTATGAGAGCCACATAGGAGAGATTCAAATGTTATCCGTGTTTCGCTACCGTCATAATCTAAGCGTTACGGCCAAATTTATCATCATTTATCTTTCAATTCTTGCAGCCTCATTGTCAGTTACTGGGCTTATTCTTTACGTGCAAGCGTCGAAGTCAACAATTGCTCAAGCGCAGGTTGTTATGGAACAGAATGTCCAGCAGAAGAATGATAATATTTACGATAAAATCAAAATGATTGAAAACGTTTCCCAAATCATTACTTTCGATACGAAAATACAAACATTCTTGGGCAGCGCATTTACGAACGAGTCGTTCCAACTCGAAGAATACAGGGATAACACCTCGCCAATCTTAGAAAATATAATGCGACAAAATACGTACATCCATTCCATCCGTATTTATATGGAGAACAACACAATTCCTGAATTGTACGATGGGTTTTACCATTTGGATCGGATCCAGAACGAGGAGGGTTACGCGGATTTCATTCAGAATCGCGGAAGCAATTCTAACTGGAGGGACCTGCATCTGGAGAAAACGATCGTGTCCTTGCCGGGTGTGGCGAAAAAAAACGAGGTCTTCTCGTTTTGCAGAAAAATGTTTTCTTCCAAATACTTAGATCTGGTCGGTTTGTTGGAGATCGAGGTGAAGCAGGAAGTTCTTTTTGATAGTCTAAACAACTCGAGTACGAGGGATCTGGGTCGGATTTTTGTTGTCGATCATACAGGAGCGATTGTATCCCAGAACATTCCTGAACTTTACAAGAAACAGTTAAGTGATTTAGGAATTCCACAATTACCAGGCGATCAGAAGCTTAACAAGATTGTTAAGGTGGGGGGAAATTCGTCCATTCTCATTTCAATTCCGTTGAAGGGACTCGATTTCCATGTTGTGGGGCTGTTTCCGGTCGGTAATTTTAACGGGAAAGTGAAAGATTCGTTACACACAATGATGTTCGTGCTTCTTGTTGCGCTTTTAATGCTAAGTGTACTTGTTTATTTCATCACAAATGCGTTATTGGCACGTATGAAAGTGCTCGTCAAGGCGATGAAGCAGGTACGAAATGGTTCACTTGACGTTTCGGTGCCGGTTGTATCGAATGATGAATTTTCCCAGATGGCGCTAAGTTTTAACCACATGACTAGACGTATTCACGAACTAGTGGAGACGGTATACAAAACCAAAATCATGGAGAAGGACGCAGAGTTGCGGGCGCTGGAATCCCAAATCAAACCGCATTTTTTGTATAATACTTTAGCGACGATTTCTTGGGTTTCCCGCAAATCAAACTCACCGGAGATCACACACCTTTCTAATACGCTTGCAAAGTTTTACCGATTGGTCTTGAACAAAGGCAGATCGATCATCATGGTCCGAGATGAGATCGAGATGGTCCGCGCCTACGTGCAAATTCAGAAATTCCGATTTGAAGATTTGTTTGACATCGTGTTCGAAGTTGATGAGGAGATTTACGCGTATCATACCGCCAAAAACATCTTGCAGCCGCTTGTTGAGAACGCGCTGGTACACGGGATCGAACCGAAGCGGGCTCACGGAACGATCATCCTTAAAGCGGGCTTATGGGAAGACCGGCTGTTTTATCAGGTGATCGACGACGGCGTCGGCATACAGAAGGACAAAATCGATTCGATCCTGCATGGTCAAGTCGATAATTCGAGCGGGAGCGGCTATGCCATAAAAAATATTATGGAACGGTTGGATGCTTATTACGGCGATCAACACAGCTTTGAACTATTCGGGAGGCCCGGTATCGGGACTGTCATCACCATCACCTTTGCGAAAGGAGTGCAGAGATAGATGTTTAAGATGCTCATAGTAGAGGATGAGAGATGGGAGCGGGAGGGGCTGCTCGATTTCTTGGATTGGGGCGGTATAGGAATCGAGATTGTCGGGACCGCAGTCGACGGAATCGACGGGCTGGAAAAGTCCCTCTCTCTTCTGCCAGATATTATCGTCACCGATATCCAAATGCCCGGAATGAATGGTCTCCAGATGTCCCAAAAAGTAAAGGAATGTCTTCCAAACGTTCGTATCATCGTTTTGACGGGATACGATGACTTCAGTTATGCAAAGGAAGCCATCCAGTTCGGTGCAGATAACTATGTTCTGAAGCCTGTTGAAGAAGAAGAGATGCGTAAAGTGATGGACAAGGTTGTTCGGGAATGCGAGCTGAGAAGACGCAAAAGGCAGGAAGAGGAAGCTTTGCAGCAGGAGTTGTTCTCCCGAGAAAAGGTTGCCGTCGAGAAGAAGATATCTGATTTGTTGAAGGGGCGACGACGAGATGACACACCGTCATCCCTGATAGACGAGCGCGGTCTTAGCATGCATGGTAGGGCCTACTTAGTTATGATTGTTGTATCGCCGTCAGGGGATGTTGAAAGTCGGATCCGTCAAGCGCTAAATGGAATGTGCGTGGTAGTGGGATGTGATGAAATCGAAAACGCATTGGTCGTCATCGTTCCCATTCAGGAGGAGCTTCCGTTTCCTGCGGCTGTGGAGCTGGCAGAACGACTCGTACAGGCAGTAGGTGAACTGTCTTGCATCGGTGTCGGTGAAGCAGTTCCAGAGATTGATCAAGTACATGAGTCGTATAAGCAAGCTTTAAACGCCGTTCGCTTTAGCATGTTCCGGGATCGAACAGGTTTCGTCACCTATATAGAAGAGGAGCAAGCGAAGCGGGATTTAGCTCTTCACAGTCATGAGTTTTTCAAGAAATGGCAGGAGCTCTCCCGACAGCTCCGCATTCAGGTTGCGGCTAACGATGCAGCGAAGTTGGATGAGCTGCTTGAAGAGTTATTTCATGAAATTGCTCTTCATCCGGGAGCGGGCAAAGATTATATCGCTGCTCATCTCAATAGCTTGATCGGGGAAATTTCACTTATGGAGGAGGTCGGAACGGAAGGGACTTTCTCTGGGGAAATGGTCCCTGGGCAAGATTTGCTAATGCTGAACCGATTGCAGGACATGCAAAATTATGTGCGTCACTATATCGGAGGCTTATGGGCCAGACTGGACGAAAAGCGCAACCGCAAGGACGATTATATCGTCAATAAGGTCATCCGTTTGATCGAACGGAATTATGGCTCGAGCAGCTTCAGCTTGACCATGGCGGCGAGCGAGGTGTTCCTGTCCCCGAACCATCTTAGTGTCATATTAAAAAAAGCGAAAGGCAAGAGCCTTCATGAATATTTGTTGGAGTACCGGATGAAGAAAGCGGAAGAGCTGCTCCGAACGACACGGAACAAGATATCATGGGTAGCCGAACAGGTTGGAATTCCAAATACGTCATATTTCGGTACGTTGTTCAAACAAGCATACGGCATGACACCTGGAGAGTATCAGGAATTCATGCTGAGAAAATGAAACAGAACCCTAGCTGAGGCATATAGCCGATCTAGGGTTCTTTCTTTTTACTTGTTACTCATTTGTTGCGAAACACACTGGATCCATTGTCTTGCGATCATCTCATGCCCGGCGGGTGTCGGGTGAAACCCGTCCCATAGCCAGTAAGATTCGGGAGCCTGTTTGCAGGCCGAAGAAAAGAGAGATTGAAGCGGCACGTAAATGCATCGGTATTTTTTGGCCATTTCTTGCACAATGCGCTGTCGCTGTGTGATTTCGACATGCCACTGCTCCCAGTTAGCCTTTACGTCTCCAACCGGCAATATAAAAGGCTCGCATAGCACCAAGGTGACATTTGGATTAGCCTCCTTCGTTTCTTCCAAGAGCATTTCATACACGCGTGCAAATTTGCCTGAAGAAACACCAGAGCGGTTCATCCATTCGCGGTGAACATCATTGACGCCTACGAGGATACTCACGATATCTGGCATCTCACCCAGGGTATCTTCCCTCCATCGCGCGTACAGGTCCACTATTCGGTTGCCGCTAACTCCACGGTTGATGAAGGAAATCTGGTGTTCCGGGTAATCAGCCTGGATTCGGCTGGCGACTAAATAGGCATAACCATGGCCCATTACATGGTTCAAATCGTTGTCACGGCTGCGCCCGCCGTCCGTAATGGAGTCACCTTGGAATACGACAGTCGAAAGCTTAGGAAACATGGCTTGGCCTCCTTTATTTGGTCTAGTACCCCCAAATTATCAAGTAATCAGTTGACTGTCCATATACATGGATCAGGTTCGTTGAATTTTGATACTGAAATCGTTTTTTTGCATATTCAAGATGGTCGATAAGCTTTTATAATGAGCGTAATAGGGCGGACAACAAGAAATGGACAAAAGAAAGGACGTATGACGATGAACAGTTTGCCTATGGGCCGCAGCTTGGCAAAAAAGTTTTGGCATCAGCGATATTTGATGATTCTTACCTTGCCGGTTGTATTATGGATTATTATTTTTAATTATGTTCCGATGTACGGGATTATTATTGCCTTTCAGGAATATACCCCCTTCAACGGCTTTCTTCACAGTCCATGGAGCGGGCTCGCGAATTTTAATGAGTTGTTCACGGATCCGACATTTCAGGAGTCACTGAAGAACACCGTTCAAATCAGTATCGCCAAGTTGATTTTCGGGTTTCCGGCGCCAATCGTGCTGGCTATCCTGCTTAAAGAACTGAAGCATCCTCGCTTTACAAGAATTGTGCAATCGTTTACGTATCTACCGTATTTCGTCTCTTGGGTGCTCGTCGTCGGGTTTATGTACACACTGCTTGATCCCCAAACGGGTGTTGTCTCCCAATTACTGCAATTACTCGGTATCGTAAACAAAGACACCATGCTTATGGGAGATCCGGATTCGTTCTTATCTTTGGTGGTCATAACGGAAATATGGAAAAATATCGGCTGGAACTCGATTATCTATTTAGCCGCCATTGCCGGCATCGACCCGCAGCTTTATGAAGCTGCTTATGTTGACGGTGCAGGCCGATTCCGCCGAATCTGGCATATTACGCTCCCTGCTCTGAAGCCAACGATCGTGATTCTACTCATTTTATCGGTCGGGGGGCTCATTAATTCTAATTTCGACCAAATGTTCCTGATGCAAAATTCGATGACGCAGGACGCTGCCAATGTGCTATCGGTTTATGCTTATAAAATGGGGATCGTAATGGGGCGGTTCTCGTACGGCACGGCCGTCGGTTTGTTCCAATCCGTAGTGGCTTTCGGTCTTATGTATGTGACAAACTATTTATCCAGAAAATTTACGAAAGAAAGCTTGTTTTAGGAGGTTGCCTATACATGATCACACATTCCAGAAGCCTTGCGGAAAAAGGATTCGATTGGTTGAACGTCCTGTTGATGCTTGCGCTTTCCATCATCACGCTGTATCCGTTTTATAACATCTTGATCACCTCGTTTAACGACCCGACGGATGCCGCGCGAGGGGGGATCACGTTTTGGCCCCGCGAGTTTTCTATGGAGAACTACCTGATGGTGTTTCGGGACGCGAATATGACGCGCGCATTTGTAGTCACGATTGCCAGAACCGTTATAGGCACGGCCGCAGCCGTGTTGTTTACAGGGGCTTTCGCATACGGGGTGTCGAAGAAGGAACTGCTGGGGAGAAGGTTTTTTCTTATTCTGGCTATCGTAACAATGTATTTCAGTGGCGGCATCATTCCGTATTATCTTCTGATTGCCAAATACCTTCATTTGAAAAATGATTTTCTCGTGTACATCATTCCGAACTTATTCAATGTGTTTAACGCCATCATCATGCTGACCTTTTTCCGGGGGATTCCGGTAGAGATTGAAGAATCGGCGAAAATGGACGGAGCGAACGAGTTGACCATATTTTTCCGGCTCATTATTCCAGTTTCCAAACCGGTACTCGCGACTATTGCGCTCTACAATGCTGTCATGCATTGGAATTCCTGGTACGACGCGATGCTGTTCGGCGGTGAGAAGCTGGTCACGCTGCAGCAAATTTTGATGCAGATCATCAGCTCGAATAGCAATGTGAGCATCATCGCAAGCAATTTGGGGTTCGGGAATGTGACGGCTCAATCGCTCAAGCTGGCTACCATGGTCATTACGACACTGCCGATCGTATTCAGCTACCCATTTGTGCAGAAATATTTTGTTCAGGGAATCATGATCGGTTCTGTGAAAGGTTAATTCGGTTTTAAACGGGAATTCCCGTATTAGCATACCTTTAAGCATAAACAGATTTTAAGGGAGGTTTTTTCATGAAAGGACAACGTTTTAAAGCTTTGACATGTATCGCAATCGCCTTCTCGGTTCTGTCAGGATGCAGTACCCCCAAAGACGCGGCAGGGGATAAAAAGCCAGACGTTTCGCCTAGTGCTAATGCCACGCAGAGTGCCAGTGCGACAAACGATCCCAACGCCTTATCGTGGAAAAAAGACACGTCCCCCTTCACATTCAGCCAGTACTTCTACGGCAACTGGGCGTCCAACTACTTATGGAAAGACCAGTATGGCATGAAGCTCATCACGGACAAGACGGGAGTTAAAATCGACAGAAAGCTGGCCACAGGCAGCGACGACGATTACTTGAACACAATGATCGCATCCGGTGATCTCCCTGATACGATCATGCTAGATTGGAGTAATCCGAATGTAACAAAGCTGATCAACAACGGCCTCGTGTATTCGATGGATGAGTTGATCGATAAATACGCACCTGAGTTTCGCAAGATGCTCGATCCGGAAATGGTTAAATATCACACGATAAACGGAAAACTGTGGTACCTGCCCAACTTCTATGAAACGACAGACAGACTGACGAGCGGCACGCCAATAACCCCGGTTCGTCCCTGGTTTATCCGTAAAGATATTTATGCGGCGATTGGCAGCCCAAAGATCGAAACGACGGATGATTTGCTAAATGCCCTGAAACAGGCAAAAGCGAAATTTCCGGATGTGAATCCGGTCGGTGTTGAGTTTTTCGACGTGCAGAAAAACGGCTTTAAGGGTAGTTTATCGATGGATTACCTGATCTACTCCTTCTCACCGCATCATCTGGAAGAACGTGTTAAAGAAGACAAGCAAATCGTAGAATATCCGATGCGCAACAAAGGGTTTATTGATGCGTTTCGGTTTATGAACACGCTGAGCAGAAATGGTTTATTCGATCCTCAACTGCTAATTTACAAGCAAGAGCAGTATCAAGAAAAATTGTATGGAGCGCAATATGCGGTGGCATCACAGTTTATGGATAGTCTTTATACACAGTACAATCCGAAGATCGAAAGCACGATCGGCAAGGACAAAACGTATACAGTTCTAGACGGATTGAAGGCGAACGGTCAGACTCCGAGATATCCGGCATCGCGTCTGATGGGCTGGCAAGGCTTCTTCATTACCAAGAAAGCGAAAGATCCAGGCCGCATTCTCCGTTTCGCTGAGTATTCTTGGTCGGACGAGGGACAAATGGATTTACGTTACGGCAAACAAGGTGAAACTTACGATCTGGTTGATGGGCTGCCGAAATATAAGCCGGAAGTTCAGGATTTGATGCTCAAAGATAACAATGCCTGGTATGCCAAATACGGCTTCACGGCTTCCACACTTCTGTGGAGAGCTGGAAAGCTTTGGGACGATGCCTCCACACGCGACTTCAAGGAATCCAAACCGGAAGAATTCGCTGCAGGAAAGCTGCTCGAGAAATACAACTTTGACAACTATTCGCTTGGCATGGAAAACCTTGAACCTGAAGGCTCCACATCGGAAGGTATCATCAATATCAAAGTTAAGGATCTCTGGAACAAGACGATACCTAAGCTGATTCTTGCCAAATCGGACGGCGAATTTGACAGTATTTATGCTGAATTTATTGCTCAAATGGATAAAGTGGGGGCCGAGAAAGCCGAGAAGGTCATGTATCAACGGCACCTTCTGGATCTGAGCAAAAAAGGCATCAAATAAAAGATGAAAACGCAATGAACCCCCGCTCGATTCGTTCTGGAAATCGAGCAGGGGTTTTGCTTGTGGATCGGTTTATATAACGTTACGACATCAGTCTAACGTCGAATGGCGTAATGGCTCAAGGCAAAGGCGCTTACAGCCCTAGTTGACATTACTACGATTACGTAGTAATTTAAAAGTAGGAATTAATTACGATATCGTAGTTTTTTGAAAGAAGAAAGGGATGTACATGCAGCAGCTGTTCGAGCTTATTTTCAAAAATGGACTTCGCCCACTTAGTATGTTTCCGGATACGACCTACCTGGAACTGCAGCTAACGAGTTCTGATTTTTCCACATTGCTGTTGCTAAAATTTCATGGGCAGCTGACAATGTCCCAAATGGCTGATCACTTGGGTGCGCCACTTAGTACGGCGACCAGCATAGCCAAGCGGCTTGTTCGAAAAGGCTACATCTATAGAGAGAAATCGCAGCAAGACCAACGAATTATTGTTAATCGACTTACGGAAGATGGGGAGCTAATCGCCGAAGAGGCGCTAGGTACGATGAATGTCATGTTTGGGCGTATTGAACGTGCCTTGACGGCTGAAGAGCTTCAGCAATTTATTCATCTCTCGTTGAAAGTGGCTAAAGCTTTGCAGCAGAACGCAGATCCTTCCGGACCTACGAAATCGCCACAGACGAGAACGATTGAAATCGATTAATTTTTTTGTGTAATTACTACGAAATCGAACTATTGGAGGTGCTAAGCTTGCGCATTATTATTTACACAGGTAAAGGCGGAGTGGGAAAAACTAGTATCGCCGCAGCAACGGCTTACCAAATGGCAGCTGAAGGAAAGCGAACGATCGTGATAAGTACGGATGCTGCCCACAGCTTATCCGATTCGCTCGGGATTCCGCTGCAGCATGAGCCCCTATTAATACATGAGCGATTGTGGGCACAAGAAATTGATAGCTTAAAGGAAACACAGCGGTATTGGGGAAGTGTTCGCAGTTGGTTCTCGAACTTTATGCAGTGGGCAAACTTGGATGATATCGGATCTGAAGAGTTAATGGTGTTTCCAGGCTTTGAAGAATTATTCAGTCTCTTGCGAATTAAAGAGCATGCCGAAAGTGGCCTGTATGATGCAATCATCGTGGATTGCGCACCGACAGGAGAAACACTTCGCCTGCTTAGCTATCCCCAGCTCCTTCGATGGTGGGTACGCAATATATTTCCCTATGAGCGTAAAATTCTCAAGCTGGCCCGCCCGATAATGAAAGTGACCAAGGGCTTGGAACTGCCCAGCGACGATGTTATGGACAGCTTCACGCAAGTTGTCGATCAATTGGAAAAGCTGCAGCAAGTTATCGCTGATCCCGAAATTACGAGTATTCGCCTTGTTGTTAATCCAGAAAAAATGGTTATTTCCGAAGCGCGAAGAGCCTTTACTAATCTTAACTTATATGGGTTTCACACCGATGCGGTCATTGTGAATAAAGTGCTTTCAGAAGAAGCATCCGAAGGGTATTTCGCGCAGTGGAAACAAATTCAGAACAAGTATGAAGAAGAAATTGTTCAATGCTTTAGTCCATTGCCTATCTTGAAAGTGCCTCTGATGCCGCTTGAGGTTGTTGGTAAAGAGATGTTGGAGCGCGTTGCAGCAGCGGCTTTCCATGAACGCGAATGCGGAGCGATTCTGCACAAAGGAATCATAGAGGAAGTGAAGAAAACAGAAGCAGGATATGAGCTCCGCATCTCGCTACCTTTTACCGAAAAGAAGCAGCTCCAATTAAATCAAAAAGGCGATGAATTGACACTGCAGGTAGGCAGCTACAGACGGATCGTTGCACTGCCGAGGGTCTTGCTAGGGCGACAGGTGGAAGCGGCACGGCTTGCAGACGGCATACTGACGATACATTTCGGTCATAACGAAGAATTGTAAACAGGAAGGAGGAGATGGTTCATGAGCATCCGTACAAACATGCAGGATTTAGAAAGTATTGCGAACCTTTTCGAGGAAATTAAAAACATCGCTGTGGCAAGACTCGTTCCAGAGGCAGCAAGAGTACATTTTCGACAAGCGGAAAAAGAAGCCCTACTAGGAGTCAAATCTCTGCTTGATGCGGCTATTGTCCGGTCAGAAGATGATGATTCAACGAAACGAGTGAACGAAAGCAATCATTTGAAACAGATTCCTGTTGAAGATTAAAGCTATGCTTACGTTAGCTAGTTTTTATAGAACGAAACTCTAAGGAGGTGCAGCATGGCCATACAGAAGCACAGCGGATGGATGATGGAGTGGACAGCTTATATTCATAATGCAGTCGGTTTGATCTTATTTTGGAAACCGCTCAGCGAGATGGTGAAAGCGGGGGTATGGAATTCCATTGATCATTCCTTTGACAGGAGTGCAGCTTTCTGGTTTTTATTTTGTGGTGTTTTGATGTGGATGATTGGACGGATGATGCGTTGGATGACTAAAGAGAAAGGCATTGCGATCCCTCGCTTTGCTGGCTGGCATTTACTCATCTGGTCTGTTGTAGGGATAATAATATTGCCTATATCGGGCTTCTGGCTCGTCATTCCGCAAGGACTTTATTTCTTACGAAAGTCTTAAAATTCAAAAACACTACTGACATACAGTTGTCAGTAATCTGAGTGTCGATAAAGTCCCTTGGACTTTTCGGCACTTTCATTTTTATGTGGAGGTTCTTGTCTTTGAGAAGAAAAATCGATTTAAATCGATCTGAGTGCCAGTTCTATTACAAAAATCTAAGATTTTGAGAACCATCTTTCAACATAGGGGTTTCTCGACAGCCTGACTACTGACAATATAAGACGCTGATGACATTTGAAAGTCATTAGCGTTTTTTTGCTGGCGTGCCCAGAGGCACGCATTATCTAGTTGGTGAAAGTACAACCAGGGGAGGGATCAAGCCGCCCTTGTAGCTAGGATGCTTGCGTATGGCGATCTGTACGTAAAAGCGCATCGACGAAAGTACCTGTTAGAGACAGGGCGAGCGAAATGCCAGGCCGTAATATCAAATGAATCTTGCCGCATCGTCAAAAAGGCCTCGCAAGAGGGAAAAGAGGAAGCTGAGTCTTGCAACGATGGACGAAGGCCATGGAAACTGTGTAGAACTTGGAACAACAGCGAAAAATTCTCCGGTATAAAGGGATCGGCATGGTATGAAAGATAATGCAGTGAACTGGGGAGACCCTCCCCTGCACGAGAAAAAAACTCGTAACGAGGCACTCTATAAGCCCGAAAAGCGAAGTGAGTCGTCTGCAGGAAGGGAGTCCGATCGTACAGAAGCGCTCTTTTTTATTCAAACTCCAAATTATTCGTTCCACAGGAATTCTAACGGTGAACTATAGTTGAGGAGCTTGCTTTATGACAGCTTCTCTTCTTTTGTTTATCAAAGTAACAGGCAATATCTCGGGAATAACGATTAAAGGAATCTGTCATGAAATGACGAATGTATCATCGTATTTTATACCTTAGCAGAGGTGTTTATGTTATTTGATCATTTGAGGATGAATATTAGACAGTGTTTGAAAAAAGATCGGAGGAAAGCTGAGGATGAAACGTTTTTTGGCCTTGTGTCTTTTGCTGTTTATACTAAGTGGATGTAGAGAATCTTCCCAGAGTTCCTTGTCAGTAGCAACTATTTCACCATCTCCAACACAACTTGCGGAAGCAACGATGCAGACAAAGCCTCAATCTCATGAATCTCCGCAAATCAGAAGTTCTTCGGTGGAGGAAATCACGGAACAGTCCTTTGATGTGGATTTGGAATCCTGGGGGAAAGTTCGATATGTTTCTGCCAAAAGAGTAAATGGGGATGGGCACATGGACCTTCTGCTTACTTTAAAGGATTTCGAAGGGAATCAACTATATACCTTCCCAAAACCAAAGCTTATTGAAGCGTGGGATTTCTATTCCGTTAAAGCTATTTCCTTCAAAGATGTAAATCAAGATGGAAAAAAGGATGTTATTGTTTTGGCCGATTACATAACAGGCATAGGTTCGGAGGGAAGTGTTCCATTTACTGTTCCAACTATTTATATTCAGAATGGCAAGGAATTTCTCTCGGATTACAATTTGGATAATAGTCTGTACACATCTGGAAAAGTAATAACTGTCAATGACGTTGTAACATACTTTAAAATGAAATCGCAATCAAATGTTACGCCATCACCTTTGCCTACAGTTCTACCTATAGAGGAAGTAAACAAACAGTTGTGTTATAAAGTGATCGCCTCTAACATGACCGAAGACGAGATTATTCATACTTACTATACGGAGTATACAAATCAAAAGTTTGATCAATCCGAAGCCGGACAGGACCAGATGTTTGCCAATTTAGGCGAGTGCTTCGAACAGGATATGTATAAACTGCTTGCAAATAATAGTGAATTGGATAGTAACGTGAAAACTATATATAAAACTCTCTCGGAATCCATAACACATCTTTCCACGATTGATTCCATTCGTAATGGTGGCGGTACAATGTGGGGGCATAATGGAAACAGACAATTAGGTTTGTATAAATATTACATGAACAATTATGTGAAAATGAAGAAAAAAGGTTTTTCAGCAACTCCTGAAAAATATGATCAACTTGCTAAAACACTGAACTCTCAAATGGAAAAATTAAAGTCTCAAGGAGTTAAAGGATTGGAAGAGTTTTTAGAAACCAAGAAGGTGAAAGAAGCAAAAATAAGCTTTGATACAGAGTTTTTGGGTTTAAAAGAAGTAGTTCTGAGGTTTAAAGAACTTACATCGGAACAAGACGAACCTTGCTTATATCTATTGAAACATTTAGTGGATCGAGTGAGTTCTTCAATTAATTAGTGAGTAGAAGGATGATTTTATAGAAAATTGATGATGGTTAGTTAAATAATATGTGTCACTATTGAGATAAACTGATTGTTTTCTTATGAAAAACTATAGCTCAATTAACATAAGAAGGCTGACGATAACAATTGATCGGCAGCCTTCTCAGCTTAACGGGCAGATTACTTATAATGAAAAAATACTACCTACGTGTTTGATTAGAGGATTAAAATTGTCTGAACACATAAAATTATTGGAGGCACAAATGCGAGATATAGATTACAGCAATTATTTCTGGCAGGATGAAGCAATAAGATTGCGTGCAATACAACCAGAAGATTGGGAGAATCACTATATCAACCGTTTTGATACTCCTGCACGGCGCCTTTTAGAGTGTGCGGTTGAATTGCCTCCTACAGTTACAGAGGCAAAATCATTTGCAGAATCATTTTCTAACTTCTCATCGAATCGTCTTATGTTTACTATCGAAAACTTGAACGGTGAAAATGTCGGCGGGATCAACCTAAACAGCATCGACGACAGAAACGGAACGTTTAGCATCGGTATTCAAATTGACAGAGACCACCGAGGCAAGGGTTACGGCACAAGGGCAGTAAACATACTTTTAAAGTACGCTTTCTTTGAACGTAGACTAAATAAGTTCAATAATTACGTACTTGAAGGAAACGAAGCCTCCACTGCAATGATGAGAAAGGTCGGATGCGTTCAAGAGGGGGTTCGTCGCCAGGTATTCTATACTAATGGACGATATTTTGATTCCATTTTGTTTGGGCTAACCTAGGATGAATATGTTGAGCATCTCTCAAAGATCAACTAACGTAAACGATATCACAATAAACAGGGAGCAGAGTGCCGTGGTAGCTGCTCCCTGTTTTCTTTAACGGGCAGGTTAACGTGGAAGTTACTGGTAGAAATCTAATGGGCGCTTAGATTATTTTTGGTGTTGTAGATGAGTACATCTTGTATAATAATTAGCATAATGATGTAAAAATACCATTTGAAAATTTTCAAGGTTGGTAGAGTTGAAACGTAAGATATCTTGGAATAATTCTGAACTGAACAAATAAAGGGGATAAAAATGAACCAAGAGGATGTCAAGCAACGTATTAAAGATTACCAGCAGGCAGATGGAGTGAACCCTCTTATTTGCGGACTCAATAGTAAACACGAGAAATTATACCCTAAGGTTCTTGAACAAGGGTTGGTTCTTCTTTGCCCTAATTGCAATTACACTCAGACGTACATCCCCGATCTCTTCTTCGATGATGGTTTTTATGAGTGGTTGCGGGGCATGAAGAGGTTGATTTAGGGAGAAGGCGATATAAGATGTACGACGACACAAACATTAGTGCTTACAAATCCCCGTTAATCGGGGATTTTCTATTTCAAAGCACCTATGTTTGTGTCGCGAGACCACGAAACAAGCATAGGTACATAATCGTTTTTCGACACAAACTTATACGCATAATCGTGGTGAAATTAAACGCTGAGTTGTATTGAATTTTTTCACACTGCCATTAAAGTAACGGGCAGATTAACACAATAAATGTTTTTCTTACAAATACCATTTTATGGTATAGTTTACTTGAATGAACACAGATATAACAAAATACTTAAGAAAAGGTGAGATGAAATGACTTTTGGTTATTTCTTACTTTCAGTATTTGTTTCAATTATTCTCTTCTTTATTATTGGCATTACTATTCAGCCAAGTACCAATGATGGAGGAATGGTTTTTATAATTGGAATTGTTCTTTCACTACAGCTTTCATTAATAACAGCAATTTTACTAAATAAAAAAACGGAACATAATAACTAAACACGAATCTTCGTTCAATAAAGCCTCGAAGAATAGGTGGCAACCTTTTTGTTACGCTAACGCAGAACGAGAGCTCAATAGACACTCGTAAAGGTGCCAACATGAACGGCAGCCTTTACTCATTTAATGGTAGAATATTGAAATTAGTATGAGGAATGAAATCATTTAGGAGGGCGTTTTGAATGAATATAGAGATTATATCCTTGAATGAGTCCCTTGTTCCTAATGTGTATTTTCCAATGGATAGAGAGTATATACAAAGGTCCATGAACGGAGCTGCTGCTGTTAATGAAAAAATGGATAACGGTTACTGCCCTTTCTGCGCTGCTGCTTAGTTCCTGCTCCGCCGCAGGGGAGGAACGGTCGAAAGCCGCGGATGCTGTTACGGGAACCAAATCCCACAAACAACAATTGATTCATGCGGAAGGAACAAACGTGATGGAACGGATAGCCGTTCCTAACGGTTATGAGAGGGTTCCTATAGAGGATGGGTCATATGGGGATTATTTGCGGAATCTGCCTCTGAAGCCCCATGGCTCCAAGGTACATTTGTTTAATGGGGAGCTTAAGGCTAAAGAGGATTACGAAGCTGTGCTCGATGTGGATGTAGGGGAGCGGGATCTGCAGCAGTGCGCCGATGCGGTTATGAGGCTGCGGGCGGAATACCTGTATGGCAGTGGCAAGTATGATAAGATTCACTTTAATTTTACAAATGGCTTTAAAGCTGACTATGCAACATGGAGGAAAGGGAATCGGATTGAAGTTTCCGGCAACAAGGTCTCATGGACCAAACGGGGAGCGGCCTCCGACAGCTACGAGGTGTTTCTAAGTTATCTGAACATGGTATTTGCGTACGCGGGAACGTTGTCCTTGTCGAAGGAAATGAAGCAGGTGCCGCTGTCAGAGATGCAGGCTGGAGATGTGTTTCTGGAAGGGGGCACGCCGGGACATGCAATCGTCGTATTGGATATGGCTCAGAACCCCAAGACCGGTGAAAAGCTCTTTATCTTAGCTCAGGGCTACACGCCTGCACAAGACATACACGTTCTGGAGAATGAGGATAACGGGGAGGGGAATCCTTGGTATTCCACTGCATTTGAGGGGAAGTTGAAATCCCCGGAATGGACATTTACAAGGGAACAACTGTACAGGTTCACAGATTAATGCCAAGGGAGAAGGCCCAATAGCCAAATAGCCCAATAGGATCTTTTCCTGTTTTGTCCGGTCGGGTGACAAGAACATTGTCCCATTAATTGCTGCGTAAAACATGGTCTTTTTGTTTTATGGGATCAAGATCTTGTCACGAGCCAAAAGATCTTGATCCCATTCTCGATGTAGACAAGAACTTGATCTCAATCCACTTTATTTTAGAGAATATAAAGAGAGATCGTTGAGCTAACGAGGAACGTTAGTTTAATCATGACTTGATGGTAGCTGGTATCCGATCGGCTTGCCTTTTCCATTGAAGAAATGAGCAGTATAATTCCAATAAAAAAATAGTGACAATATGAAAAGCAATAAGATTAAACCAATCATTTATAATAGAGAAAGTAAAATATAAGAAGAAACATCGCGAATTGGAGGCCATCTTTTGAAAAAGCCCTTTGATGAAAAAGCCTTGCCTCTCGTTTTAAAAAAACACTATAAAGAAAACAGAAATTTCCCTTGTAACATCCTGGCCTATTTGGAGGAACATTATCATGATGAACAGATGGAGAATATGCAACTCGCACTTTTTTTCAGTTTCATAGAGATTGAATGCGCAACCACAGTTTATGTGGATGAAGTGGGAGAGGTCTTGAAAAAGGCTCGGGCAAGACTGGAAATGTTTTTCGATTCTCCTCAAGTTGTCTCTTTTCTAAAAGAGTTAGAAAAGCTTGAGGGTCTGGAAAAGCGACGAAGAAATCGACTGGACAAGCTGCTAAAGATGGATTTTGATTTATTGGACCTGAGTGGAAAAAAGGATGTCGCCTATGAGCTGTCGGATTCCAAGAATACGGAATGCAAAGTCCTCGCGGCCCAGTATTTTCTGAAGTTGTATCAGGAAACAAAGAACCTCCATCTTTTTTGCAACTATGCTTCAACCCTCTATCGCTCAGGCCGGAAAAGGGAAGCGATGAGAGAATATGAAAGGATAGAGGAGTTGTTCAAGACGGAGGTCTACCATGAAGATCGAATGGACTTCTATAAGGAGGACCGACTTGCCTTCCGAAAGCATTGGGAATCAGCAAAAACGGATCCTTACCTTAAACAACTTCCTTGTGAGTTTCCTAGCTATCTTGGGTATGTGACCAGCTTTGCAGAAGTAAGCTTGCTATATGGCTATTTGGATATATGCGATGAGCTGGTGAGCCTTTTGAAAAGAAAAAGCTGCCAATTCCGCAAAAGTTGAAAGCGCACTTCGGTGGGTGATTAAACAACGGAGAACTTTAGTAGAAGAGGAGCTGCTATTTTGAAGCGGCTTCTTTTTGGTTTCATTCAAGTAACGAGCAGATTAATTCTAAAAATAGTGATCCAAACGCTTCTTTACATGAGACTTTTTTTTCAGTTGTTGGTGTAATATTCATTAGTTCGTTTTCTTTATTTAAGAAGAGATAAGGCAGATTAGTATATAGACGAGGCTGATAATTTATATCAAGTGAGGTGATTTACGTGGCTTCAGCATATTTTGCAAATACACCTGAACAAATAGCTTTTTACTGTATCTTTGCTGTAGCTGTTGTATGTGAGTTTGCAATTCGAATTTATGCAGATATTAATTCATATCGATCACGCAGATTAAGAAAAGGCCGGACTCAGGTTCGGTTTTAATTGTAGTTTTGCGACTTTTTGGAAATATTTTATTGAGTTTTTTCCTTGCAAGCGATGCTATGCCAAATTTTATTAAACAACTAAAATTGCCGCATTTATTTTATTTTTTTTGGGATTGTTCTTATAATCGTAGGAATTGTTCTCAGAGTTACATCAGTCTTGACTTTAAGAAAGTATTTCACTGTTACCGTACAAACTTTTAAGGATCATCAACTTATACAAAGTGGTGTCTATAAGCATTTGCGTAATCCATCATATACAGGTTTGTTATTATTTTCAGTCGGAGTTGCATTTTCTTTGTGTAACTTAATCGCCGCTGTTTGTTCAATGTTTATTTTTACAATATGTCTTAATGATAGAATTAAAGTGGAAGAAAAGGTATTACGGGAACAATTCAAAAAGGAATTTGACGAGTATTATTCTAAAACTTATAGGCTGATCCCATTTATTTGGTAAGATGTACGATATGATTAACCAAACGGAAAACGTTTGTTCAATAAGAAACGAAGACGAGGCTGCCGATTATTTTCGGCAGCCTCGTTAAAGTAACGGGCAGAATTATTCAACGAAGCCAATGGACGTGTGGTAATATCGAGGTATACAAATTGCCTGCGTGAGGTGTGAATTGAAGAAAACTGTCTTAGTAAATATCAGTTATTATGTTGAAATTGATGAAAGTGTAAATGATCTTTCTCAAAAAATCAAAAACAAACTATGCGAGAATCGGACATTAGAGTCTGATGACGAGAATGTTTTTCTAAAATGGAACCAATCTTCATTTCAGGTTTTGAATCCTCAAATCATGAATTGTGGTAGATGTGCGAATTGTGGATGTTGGACAACAGATATGGAAAAGCATAATGCGATTTTTGGTCTAGCTAAACATTCCTGTTAGTGCTAAGAAATGGACTTTGAAAGAAAATGAGCGCCTCGGTATGATGGGTTTATCAACGGGTTTAACCCAACATCATCAAGGAGGCGCTCTTATTATGAAGTTTAAGCAATCAGACGGTCAAAATCAAAGGATTGAACGAATCTCCACGACTCACCTAAT
>NZ_JCAUAN010000046.1:0-30995 GCF_059691975.1 Paenibacillus sp. J22FR5
GAGCATACGTGAGATAAACCCTTAAAACCGAGGGAGGAAAACGTATATTTAATGTGAAACCAAGACGAGGCTGCCGGCACGAATCGGCAGCCTCGTTAAAGGGACGGGCAGTATAGTTGAAAAAGGAACTTAAATTTAAATCTCGAATATCTAATGTAATTGGATTGCTAAAAATTTGATGACAGACAGGCTGTATCGAGAACGAGATTTTGGCATGGACAAAAGTCGGTTTGAGCATATAAAGAAATATCAACGAAGTATTTATGTAAGCTGTATTTGTGATGATACCTACAGTCAGAAGTTAAAAATTTCCTTAGGTCTTACTCCGCGGTGCATCAAATATGGGTATAGAGAATCTGTTTCTCATCAAGGTTATGTTGGAAGTGCTTTAGTTTTTTCTGACGGAGAAATTGCAATAGAGTCACCTGAAAAGTTGGAAATTCGAATGAATCACAAACTAAAACGAACCCACTATTTTTTTATCACGCAAACTCGATGAAGACTCTTTAGTCCTTAGTTCATACTCAAACTATTATGTTCAGTTTTTAGTAGGAGAGGACATGTTGGAAGTTCTCAAAGAGAATATGCATTGTCAGCATTGTGGAGTTGACCTAAATCTTGAGACAGGGAAATTGGGTTGGAGCTTGGCGGCGAAGAGCGCAAGCAGAGGGAGATCGCGAAGGAGCTAGGGATTAGCCGCTCCTATGTGTCGCGGATTGAGAAAAGGGCACTTATGAAGCTTTATCATGAGTTTTATAAGGCGAAGCGGTAATGGCATAGTTATCAACAAAGAACCCTCTTGTTGTGGAGGCGTTGAAAAAATAAGCACCTATTAAGTGTGATGCTAAAAGACAGTTTATTGCCTATGAGAGGGCTTTAAACGGTCTTTTGTCTGTTTTCCTCCAGTTTAACCTTTATTACATTGAAGGAGAAAGATGGAAATTGTCGAAATATGGAGGAAGACGCGTACAATCAAACATATCCCTAGTATTCCATGTGATCATCATTTTGATGGCTTATTTGCTGTGCCCTTCTATTTGAGTAGCCATTAGAAAGTTGAATTTTTCTCATATTTACTTCTTTACAGATTTCTTGATCGTTGATCATCCTGTGATTGGAGTATAAGTTCGCCCAAACGAAGCGCATTTCCGTTGTTAAAGATCCACTTTCGGCAGGAATTGTGGTATAGAATTTTGTCAAATCCGCTTAGAAAAAAATCGAAACTATGTCACAAAAGTGATGATCAAGTCACCTTCGTATGTAGAGTGTTTATGAGGCGTAATCCTATAATTAGGTACATAGAAAGCAAATAAAGAGGAAAGGGGTAAACTGCATGCGAACGATGAAAAAATACTGGCCATTTTATATCATGCTCCTTCCGGCGTCCATCGTTCTTCTGATTAATAACTATATTCCGATGTTTGGTGTGTTAATCGCGTTCAAAAACATTAACTATACTGACGGTATTCTCGGCAGTCCGTGGAACGGGTTTCAGAACTTCAAATACTTGTTCGCTACCGAGAGTGCTTGGGTGATCACCCGCAATACGATCGTCTACAATACGATCTTCATCTTGCTGAACCTGATCATTGGTGTCGCCTTAGCTATTCTTCTTAACGAGATTAAGAATAAGTTTCTTCCGAAGTTTTATCTCGGTTCAATGTTCATGCCGTTCTTCCTTTCGGCTATCGTCGTCTCTTATCTCGGCTTTGCGTTTCTCGGCCAAGAGCACGGACTGCTTAATACCCTGATGAAGTATTTCAACCTGAAGCCAATCGAATGGTACAATGAACCGAAGTATTGGATGTTTATTCTGCCGATTGTGAATACCTGGAAGGGCATTGGTTATTACGCAATCATTTATTTGGCAGCGATTATGAGCATATCCGACGAATATTACGAAGCGGCGCTGATTGACGGAGCAGGCAAATGGCAGCAGATTATCCAGATTACTGTTCCTTTGCTTGTACCGACCATGGTCGTTATGACGCTTTTGCAGATCGGTCGCATTTTCTATTCGGACTTCGGCTTGTTCTACCAAGTAACGCTGAACTCGGGTCCTCTCTTTCCGACGACGAACGTGATTGACACTTATGTGTATCGGACTTTTCTGACCAGCGGGGATATTGGATTATCGTCGGCGGCAGGGTTGTATCAATCGATGGTCGGCTTTATTCTCGTCCTAATCTCGAATCTCGTCGTCCGCCGCATCAGCAAAGACAACGCATTGTTCTAGGAGGTGTATTATGGGAGCTACAACTTCGTCCATGCAAACCGCATTGACAAAAAAAATGAAGCATATCAACGAAATGTCGCCTATTGCACGGGTGATCGTACACATCTTCTTCTGGTTGTATGCAATCGCTTGCATATTCCCGGTTATCCTGGTGATCATCGTTTCCTTATCGGATGAGAATGCAGTCCTGATCAACGGGTATCAGATTATACCGGAGAAGTTCAGCACTTTCGCTTACACGTACCTCTTTCAAGATAACTGGCTACCTATTCTAAAGTCTTACGGCATCAGTCTATTCGTAACGATGGTGGGAACGATCGTTGGAATCACGTTTATGGCATTGTTCGCCTACCCGATTTCGCGTAAAGACTTTTCACACCGAGGCTTCTTCACCTTCTACATGTTCTTTACAATGTTGTTTAACGGAGGTTTGGTTCCTTTCTACCTGACTTATGTGCAGCTACTAGATATTAAAAACTCGCTTCTTGCGCTGATCATCCCACTGCTGATTTCGCCGTTCTTCATCCTACTGATGAGAACTTTCTTCGCGAACACGATCCCGAAGGAAATATTGGAATCGGCGACGATCGACGGAGCCAGCGAGTGGAAAATCTTATGGCGCATCGTTATCCCTCTCTCACTTCCGGTGCTTGCGACTGTAGCGATGTTCACCACTTTGACGTACTGGAACGATTGGTTCCTGAGCCTGATCTTCATCACCGACGATCAGATGGTCAGTCTCCAATACTTGATGTACAAGACGATGCTCAACATTCAGTATTTGACCTCGAATCCGTATGCGTCGCAAAGCATTAACGCCCAAGGCGGCCTTGCCAACCTGCCGACCGAAACGGTTCGGATGGCGATGTGCGTCGTCGGTATCGGACCAATCATCTTCGCTTATCCGTTCTTCCAAAGATACTTTGTTAAGGGCTTGACCGTAGGGGCAGTAAAAGGGTAACGGCTAATTCCGGATGAATAGTAAAGAACCGGTAAGCATAGATCAATACACAATGGAGGGTGATTTGAATGAAGAGAGCAATAGGAAGAAAGAATCTGATGGCAGTTGCCGTTTTGACTCTAGTCATGTCCATGGGTCTGGCAGCTTGTAGTGGCGCCGCTACGAACAGCGGGGCAAGCGATAAAGCAGCACCGGCTGCAGATACGAGCGCCAAGAATGACAATACGGCAAATGCAGGCGCAGCGAATCTAAAGCCATATACACTGACGCTTTATTACCCGGGTACGCCTCAACCAGACCAGAAGTTAGTTGAAGAAAAGATGAGCGAATACCTAAAAGGAAAAATCAACGCGTCCATCCAGATTAAGCCGATCGATTGGGGCGCATGGAACGATAAAATGAACTTGCTCGTTGCTTCAGGCGAACAAGCGGATATCATCTTCACGGCTTCTTGGAACGGACACTCCACCAATGTAGCGAAAGGCGCTTTCCTACCGCTGAACGACCTGCTCGACAAATACGGCAAAGATATCAAGAAAAGCTTGGATCCTCAATTCCTTGTAGGTTCTAAAATCAACGGCAAAAACTATGGCGTTCCGACGAATAAAGAGATTGCTCAAACTCTCGGCTTCGTCCTTCGTAAGGATCTGGTTGACAAATATAATATGGATTTGTCCAAGGTGAAGACGGTTGCCGATATGGAACCATTATTCAAGACCATCAAAGATAATGAGCCGAAGATGATTCCATATTATATGTCCAATCAGGAAAACGGCATCAACATGATCAATCAATGGGATTACATTGGCGATGGAACAATTCCCGGCATCATACTGAAGGACCAATCGAGCACGAAGGTCGTTAGCGAGCTCGATCTGCCGGAAACAGTGGACCGCATTAAGCTGATGCGCGATTGGTTCAAAAAAGGCTTTATTAACCAAGATGCCGCATCCGCGAAAGTATTCCCTCAGGACCAAATGAAAGCAGGCAACGTATTCGCTGTAGCACAAAGCTTGAAGCCTGGTAAAGATGCAGAGATGGCGATCGCGACCGGTCAGAAGCTGATACAGGTGGAGCTTACGTCGCCGACGATCTCAACGGCTGCTGCGGCTGGTTCAATGCTGGCAATCTCCAGAACGTCAAAGGATCCGGAGCGCGCCATGATGTTCATCAACATGCTGCATTCAGACAAGATGCTGAACAACATGCTCAACTTCGGGATCGAGGGCATTCATTATGTGAAGAAATCGGATACGGTGATCGACGCCGAAATGGGCTCCAAGAAATATAATCCAGGCTCCGCTTGGATGTTCGGCAACCAGTTTCTGAACTACCTGCAGCCGAACGAAGATCCGCAGAAGTGGGAGAAGTTCAAGCAGTTCAACAATGCAGGCAAGCCGTCGCCGGCACTTGGCTTTACGTTCAACAGCGAGCCGGTGAAGAGCGAAGTTGCAGCTGTCGTTAACGTCAATAACCAGTTCCAGGCGGCGCTGTACACCGGCTCGATTGAACCTGACGATGTGCTGGCTAAATTCAAAGCGAAGCTGAAGGAAGCCGGCCTCGACAAAATTTTGGCCGAGAAGCAAAAGCAGCTCGATGAGTTCTTGGCTGCTAACAAGAAATAATACGGATCTGTCTTCAAAAGCTCCGATTATAAGACTAAGGCAATCTCGATAAGGGAGATTGCCTTAGTCTACTTCATTAGAAGCGGCCGAGCGGCTTGCACGGTTCAAATAGGGAGTTCTGGAACATGAATTTTAAGCGTTCACTCGGATTTAAATTTTTTATCGGCTTCACAATTATGTTTTCTCCATTACTTTTTTTCTTGTTTTACAATAACATTCATGCGATGAACGTTGTGCGTAATCAGGTGGCAAGCACCAACAACAGCCTACTTGAACCCTATGTGAATCGTATCGATAGCTCATTGCGGGAAACCAGCAAATATTTGATTCATAATGCTGATACGGATTTTAATCTGAACACCTTGAATCTGTATTCGCCAGATTCGACTGATTATGTGCTGACGCGGGTCGCCATCATCAATAAATTTACGACAGATATTAATTTGAATAACAACTTGGATTCCTTATTCGTCTATTCGATTGCAACCAAAGATCTTATTCTGGTGACCGAAGATAGGGTAGCCGAGAAGACGGCCGCCATTCGCGAACATATCGAACGGTTAATTTCCCAGTACGACAGCACCGATTATCGCAATTGGAATGTTGTTGACGTCGGCACTAGCCACTATTTGACGAATTTAGTCCGGGTGAACCGCAATTTATATATAGGCAATTGGAGTGACATTCAAAGGTATGTCTCTCCATTAAACCTTATGGATCAGAACGATACCGGCATGGCGCTTGTCCTCTCCGAGACCGGTGTACCAATGAGCGCGCATCCTTTATCAGAGAGCCAACTGGCTGCGGTACGGGAAAAGCTGCCGTTTCTGGCGGAATCATATCAAACCGTTGCGGATTCCAAAGCCAAACTGAACTATTTAATGGTCGGCAGGAAATCGGTCATTTCCAATCTGTATTTCATCAAGCTGGTGCCGGAAGAGGCGATGTTCAAGAGTCTGCTCTCTTTCCAAAGGGTGATTTATTTGGTGCCGGTTGCCGCCATCTTGATTCTTTTATTGTTCTTGCTCTTCCTGAAAAGACTGTTCCTTAATCCTCTCACGAATCTGATCGGAGGAATGAGGAAGATCGGTTTAGGCAATCTGGAGGTGCGTCTTCGGCTGGAGGATACGAACGAATTTGCTTTCCTTGCCCAAACCTTCAATAGCATGGTTGAAGAAATCCGCGATTTGAAAATTCATGTGTATGAAGAGAAACTGCGGGTACAGCATGCGGAATTCAGGCATCTGCAGGTTCAGATCAATCCGCACTTCTATATGAACTGTCTGAATCTGATGTATAATATGGCTGTGCTGGAAGACTACACCTCGATTAAGAAGATGTCGCTGCATATGGCCCATTATTTCCGCTTCATCATTAAGACGAATGGCAACAGCATCACCCTTCCCGAAGAACTTCAGCATATTAGAAATTATTTGGAAATTCAGTGGCTTCGTTTTGAGGACAGACTTAGCTATCGCATTGAATCGACTGAGGATGTGGACAACTGTTATATTCCACCACTCATCGTGCAGCCGTTCGTAGAGAATGCGATCATTCACGGTTTTAAGAAGCTGAAGACTACGTTCCTGATTGAAATTATTGTCCATCAGGATGAACAAGACCCTGACATGTTAGAGATTTCGGTGGCCGACAATGGAGTAGGATTCCCAGAGGAGTTCCTGCAGCAGCTGCAGTCTTCCAGTACCTACCTCCAAGAATCTGGGCACGCTCATATAGGCATATGGAATGTACTGTACCGTCTTGACATTCATTATGGCGGCCGTGCTTCGGTGCAGTTCGGAAATCGACCGAACGGAGGAGCGCAGGTGTTGGTACGTCTACCACTGAAGATGGATACCGAAAAACAGGAGTAAGGAGTCTGACAAATGTACAACGTATTGGTCGTGGATGATGAACCGGTAGCCATTCGAGGCTTGCGCAAGGGAATCCGATGGGAAGAACTAGATGTCAGCCAAGTGTTCGAAGCCTACGACGCCATCGACGCACAAGATATCCTGCAGACGCACCCGATCGACGTTATGCTCTGCGATATCGAAATGCCGGAGATGAATGGACTGGCCCTTTTGAATTGGGTGAACGAACGTTATCCGACGATAAAGACGATTTTTCTGACCGGACATGCCAGCTTCGATTACGCGCAAATGGCCGTGAAGCATGGAAGCTTTGATTATATGCTTAAGCCGGTTGATCACGGGCAATTGAAGGATGTCATCTGGAAAGCGCTGGAGAAGGTGGAGCAGGATCGAGAAGCGCTTAGCCTTAACGAACATTATCAGCATTATCGCAATCTATATCAGAAGCAGCTTCCAATCGTAACCGAGCGTCTTTGGCAGGATTTGCTGCATTACCGAATCGCTCCAGATAAGGAAGGATTGCAGCGGCAGTTTGAAGAGAACGGACTTCCGATTGGAGTGGGCGATCTGGTGTTGCCTATTCTTATCAGCTTAGAGCAGTGGAAAGAGCTGTTCAGTCCTAGAGACGAAGAAATTATGGGCTATGCGCTGCGGAAAACTGCCGAGGAAGTGTTCCTGCACGACGAGAAAGGTCTCGTCGTATCGATCGAGAACGACTTGAGTCTGGTACTCCTCTATCATCCGCTGCCCTTACTGGAATCTGCAGGAAAGGAGGGAGTGAAGCGGCTGGCGGAGCGTTATAACGCATTTTGCGTAGACAATTTCCAGTGTAGCGTGTCTTGTTATATTGCAGCCCCTGTTCCGGCACTTCAGTTGACGGCCGTATATGAGTCGCTTTTATCCGCGGAGAAAGCGAATGTAATCAATACCTGCGGTGTGATAGCGATCGATGAAGAGAAGCCTCTGCAGCCCGCCCAGTTGCATTTGAGCCCTTCCTTTGCGGACTGGTCGATCCTTCTTGAGCAGGACAAGGAAGAGGAACTGCTTTCCAAGCTGGATGTGAATATGGAAAAACTTCGGAGCGAAGGCGCAGACCAGGAATCGCTGAATGCCTTCTACTATGGATTCATCCATTTGCTTTATCAAGTGTTTCATAAGAAAGGCGTGTTGATCCGAGATGTATTCGGACCAAAAATGCTGGCCGAGCTCTATCAGTATCCAAGGTCCATTATGCAGCTTCAGAACAGCGTATCTCTACTTATGACCGAAGCCGCTCGTTTCTTGGTGCAATACCACAAAGGGAAGTCGGCGCTGCTCGTTAAGGTTCAGCAATACATTGAGGAGCATATCACGGATGATTTTTCACGAGAGGATATCGCCGGGTATGTATTCCTCAATTCGGCCTATTTGTCCCGCTGGTTCAAAAAGGAAACTGGAAGGGCTTTGTCCGACTATGTGCTGGAGGCCAAGATGGAGAAGGCGAAGCAACTGCTCGCCGAAACGAACATGAAAGTTAGCAGCGTGGCGGAATCTTTAGGCTACACGCACCTATCCCACTTTGCAAAAATATTTAAAAAATCGACCGGCCTTGCCCCGCATGAGTACCGGAAAACAGTATGAAAAATCCTAGCCTGCTTGCCTTGGAACTTACCTTGGTCGGCGCCGAGGCTGCGAATATATTGATCGACTTTTCGGCTCGGAAGGCAACGTTGTGTTGGATAAGGTGCAGCTGAAGATTGAGCACCCAAAAGTTAAACTTGGATATGCTAGATGAGTGGGAGGTTGTCTTAATCTTCGGCGAGCGTCAGCTTCTCGCTCTGTTGATCTCCAGCTGCTAAGGCTGCATAGTTTTTCAATGTTCAGCAAAATCATTTTAGGGAGAATTTTAACAATATGCTTTAAGAAAGCAAAAATTGTAACAGTTGCGAATAATGAAACTACTGGGAAATTAAAAATGAGTAGTTGTAAGATGTGGTTTATGATTAGATTGTAAGGGGGAGCCATGTTGCGGCTCTTTTTTTGTTTTGCTTGTAGTGGGGGAGAACGAAAAAATAATATTACGGTGCTTCGTGTCCACAACCTCAAAAAATTCGACAACACAGGGGAAGATCTCGAAGATTTAATCTCGATCGGTACGATCGGATTGATCAAAGCTATCGAATCGTTCTCGCCAAACAAAGGGACGAAGCTGGCGACTTTCGCAGCGCGTTGTATCGAAAATGAAATACTTATGCATCTTCGCTCATTGAAGAAAACGCGTAAAGATGTGTCCTTGCATGATCCCATCGGAACGGACAAAGAGGGGAATGAAATCACGTTGATCAATATTCTCGGCACGGAGGCCGACGATGTCGTGGATAAGGCTGACAAGTAGGTAATTGTTGAGTTTTGAAAGGAGAATCACATGGAAGAGCTCTAGATAATGTGATGGTAGGTAGTAAACTTTATTTTGTTTTAGATACAAACTACTGCATAGTTGATGCATTGAATGTGAAACCAAAAGCGTCTCTTCACTGTGTACTTGGCCTGTGACCTACTGGAACCGTAGGTCACAGGCCAAACTTTTTTTGTAGAACACACTAGAGATTCAAACCGGAGGACTGTATCTCACGATTACCGTCAATTGATGCTTCGAGCACGTGTATGAAAATGTTCACGTTAATAAAGTTATAAGAGCATCACCTCCCGGAGATTTCTGTCCAACAGGTTATAACGTTAGTTTGAAAGCGTTGTCTTATAAATTATACATTAGCCTATAAATTCCAGATACTTCAAATTTCAACTATTTTTTTCAATATTTCAACCAATATGCCTTACATAAAAAAGCGAAACCTTCACCTAACTGCTTTTTCATGCACAAATAATATTGAAAGGTATTGCCGAGGCGCTGTAAATAGATGCTTTGGTTAGAAGCGAAGGGGTACCTCATCCCCTGTCAGGCTAGGATGGCTCAAAATACCTCGGATAATCAAGAGCGCACATGCTCGCTTTATTACTTCCACAAATATTGAGAGCGCTTCAACTTCTCACATCATGATATAATTATTAACAAATAGCTGAAAAAATGGATGATGGCGGAGGTGGGTCCTATGCTTCACAAATGGAAAGAACTTATCAATGTCCGGGCCATCCGCGGCAAGTTTTTTTTGCTGACTACTTCCCTGATTGTCATTCCGATGGTCATCGTCAGCCTTATTTTTTATTTGCTGACTGCCCAGAAGCTAAGCGACAATGCAACGAATCATGCCACAGCCTCGCTCAGGATGGCCGAGCTTTACATGGATCGGGCGATCAATGAAGTGGGCGATTTGACGAACGTTATTTTGGGCAACAAGGAAATTCAAAGTATATTGGCCATTCCGGTCGCGGACGATTTTGAGTACATCCGCAATGTGGATAAACTGTCCAAAATTATGAATGTGTATACGCAGGCCAAGCCGTATATTTCATCTTATCTGATTTATGTCAAGAACGGCTCCGCCAATATGCATCTTTACCGTGGCAGCGCCAGCGTCCAGTTCGGTTCGAGAATCGTCCTTGACGCCAAAAAAGCCGAAATATACTATAACCAAATTCTGCATCAAAACACGATTATGTGGATAAACCAGAATCCGTTTGAAGAAGTAAGCACAGCGGCCAATCCCAACCGGATGTTCGTCTGCAAGCTGCTGAAAAGGACGGAAGGCAATTATGACGATCTGGGCTTCGTGATGCTGGAAATCGACAAAGACGCCTTTTTTAAAGGGCTGCTGTTTTTAAATCCGACGGAACAGTCGCAATTTTTTATCCTCAATGATCAAGGGCAGGTGATGTACCGGATGCCGCAACCTGACCTGGATAATGGCGACAACGCAGCGAAGTTGCTTTCCCGGATCGATCTTGGCGGGGGGCAGACGACATTGGATGGTAAAACGTATCTCAGCGCCTCGGTGGACAACGAGCGAACCCGCTGGAAACTGGTGAATATTATCGAGGATTCCAAGCTATATGAGGATGCGAACGAGATCGGCACGCTCACGATCCGCATATTCCTCGTTGTGCTGATCATCGGTTGGCTGGCCGCTCTGAAGCTGGGCAATTCCATCAGCAAGCCGCTCAATCGGCTCCGATCGATGATCGTCGCCAATCAATATGCACATGCCCGACAAAAGCACATTTTTAAACCTAATGACGAGGTTGGGCAGATCGGTGAGAAGTTTATTACCATGATGGAGGAAAACACCCGGCTGCACGAGGAAATTTATGATATGCTGCGTCAGCGCATGGAAGCGCAAATCGAAGTGCTGCAGGCGCAAATTAATCCGCACTTTTTGTATAACACGCTGGAATCGCTAAACGGCCTGGCTATCTCCAGCAACCAGCCGCAGATGAGCGAGGTCATCGGGGCGCTAGGAAAATTTTTCCGAATTACCCTGAGCAAAGGGAATGAACTGATTACGGTAGCCGACGAGCTGGAACACGTATCAGCCTACGTCAAGGTTCAGAAATTCAGATTCAAGGATAAATTTGAATGGATCTGCGAGGTAGATGAGGCTGTCAAACCCTATTATGTGCCCAAACTCATTATGCAGCCGATTGTGGAAAATGCGATCTATCATGGCTTAAAGGGCAGGCCTGACACCGGCATGATCATGGTATCCGCGGAGCTTGAAAACCATGTGCTGACCTTTCGCGTTACCGATGACGGCGAGGGCATACCGGAAGAACGGCTACAGGACATTTTCAAAGCGCTAAACGATGGCGAAAAAGGCAAAGTATACGGAATCAAAAATGTGCATGACCAACTGCGCCTCCGTTTCGGGGTGGGGTTTGGTATCGGCATTTCCACCGAAAAAGGCAAATACACGACCGTATCGGTCACAGTACCCGCCATATCGTCCGAAGAACTTGCTACATACGAAAGGAGGCGCATCAATGATGATCAGAGCTTTGATCGTAGACGATGAATATTATATTCGCGAAGGCTTGAAAAGCTCGGAGCTATGGAACGAACTGGACATCAGCCTGATCGGCGAAGCCGCCGACGGAGTGGAGGCCTGGCAATTATACCGTATGGCCCGGCCGGATATTTTACTGCTGGATATTAACATGCCGGAAATGAGCGGAATGGAACTGGCCAGAGCGATCCGCAGCCATGATGAGGACGTGCAAATTATTTTTTTGACCGGGTACGACGAATTTCAACTGGTCAAGGAAGCAGTCGTCTTGCAAGCTTCCGATTACTTGCTCAAGCCTGTCATCCGGGAGGAGCTGTACAAAGCGCTGCAAAAGGCAAGCGGCCACGTGAAGAAAAGAGAAAACCGCAACCTGGATATGAACCGTCTGCAGCGGCAGGTGACGGATTACAGCAAAGCCGCGCACGAACAATTTTTGATCGACCTCGTTCAGCAGCGCCGGCCGTTAAAGGAGTGCCTGAATGCGCTGGATTCCATCGGGGTACGGTTTGACGATACAAGCTATTGCGCCGTACTTTGCCTGGATATTGACGATTTCTCATCGCTGATGGAACGGGCTTCCGCCCAAGACCGCCAATTGTACCAGTATTTGTCCCGCAAGATGGCAGAAGAGGCGACAGCGTCTTACGGCGATGTGTATTCGCTTGGCTATTCGCCCGGCAGGGTCATTTTGCTGATTGGCAGCCGAGCCGAAGAAGAAGGGTATTTGAACGGCATCGCCGAGCGGCTGCAGGTATTATTTTCAGAATATTTGAATATGTCAATCAGTATTGGCCTCAGCACCCCGATGCAGGGCATTGAGCATATGTATGTAGCCTACCATGAAGCGCTGCGCGCCATCGAATACAAGGCGTTTGTCGGCAAAGGCCAGATCATGCCCTACCAGCTCACGACAATCCGCGTGGGCGAAGCGGAGGCTTCAGAGGACAACCGTCTTCTGGACAAGGAACTGTACCTACTGAGCGAAATGCGCGCAGGCAATGATGCCAACGTGTTTCGTATTTTGCAAGAATGGTCGATAAACTTGCGGACGCTCGACTGGAGTGATGTGAAGCTAATCTCGTTCCAACTTGTTCTCTTCGTCATGCGTCTGTCCAAGGAAGCGGGCATTAAGCAGGAGCAACTATCGATTGCCAATCCTCTGGTCGATCTGAACAGTTGCCAGACCGTGGACGAGGTGGCGCGATTTTTATCCGCCTATGCGGCCGAGGTCGGTCAAGCGATTCGCCATGCCAAGGATGTTCCTTCGTACAAAATGATCGAACAGGCCAAAAGCTGGATTCGCGAGCATTTATCCGAAGATCTCAGCCTGGTTAATCTGGCCGCTTATTTAAACATGAGTCCGAAGTATCTCAGCTCGCGTTTCAAGCAAGCGACCGGAGAAACGTTCGGAGACTACTCCACGCGGGTGCGGTTCGAGCGGGCCAAGGAGCTTCTGGCCGATTCTTCGCTCAAAATACTGGAAGTAGCCAACAAGGTCGGCTTTACCGATACGAATTATTTCAGCATGGCGTTCAAAAAGAACGTTGGTATTACGCCGACCGAATTCCGCAAACGGTTTTTATAAAACATCATACCGAAACAAAGATCGTATGGACTCATTCCATTGTTCGCCCGGCCGTTTTTCCACATAATAAACATGTAAGGCAAAATGATATCGAGGGGGAGCGGAGGTTTATGAAAACAGGGAAATGGCTGACTTCGGTTACACTGCTTACATCGCTTGTCGTGCTGTCAGCTTGCGGAAGCGACAGCAGCAAACCGTCGGGAAGCACGGAAAGCGCCAAGCCTGGGGCTAGCAGTTCGCAAGAAGTTGTCAAACTGAAATTTTTGTTCTGGGGCAGCAACGAAGAGAAGAAAGCTGTTGAAGGCATGGTGAAATCGTTCAATGATTCTCATCCCAACATTCAGGTCACATCCGAGCATGTCCCAGGGGACTACAACACAAAGATCAACACTTTGATGGCTGCCAACGAACTCCCCGATGTAGCGTACTTGCCCGATTCGCTTGCATCCAGATGGGGCGAGGAAGGAAAATTGCTTGACTTTACTCCGTTCCTGGGGGATTCCAAGGAATTGAAAGAGCGCCTGCCGGCATCGTTCTATTACGGCCAGTCCGGCAAAGTAGTAGGCTATGCCACTGCAGCTGAAGTGATGGTACTTTATTATAATAAGGATTTATTTAAAGAAGCGGGACTGGAGCTGCCTCCGGTCGAAGCGGGCAAGGCATGGACATGGGATCAATTTTTAGCCGTTGCAAAAAAATTGACCAAGGACAAAAATGGCAAAAGGGCGGACGATCCTGCCTTTGATCCGAAAAATATCGAGCAGTACGGCTTCTCCTTCGGTTCAGACCGCGGCAGTTGGGGACCGCTGCTTGCCAGCAACGGCGCAGGAATTACAGACGAATCCGGAACGAAATATGCGATGAACAGTCCTGAATCCGTACAAGTGTTCCAGTCGCTGCAAGATTTGCTGTTCAAGTATCATGTATCGCCCGATTTGATTCAACAGCAAAATATGCCGGACAACTATGTACGGCTGCAAACGCGCAAGGTGGCGATGGTGCTGGACGGCACATGGGCGCAGCTTGACATCTCCAATGCAAAAATGAATTACGGCATGGGCGTTCTTCCCAAATTCAAAGAGCCGAAGACGACTTATATAGCCGGCGCCAGCGTCGTATTCTCGAACACCAAGCATCCGAAGGAAGCAATGGAATTCTACAAATTCCACAACAATCCTTCTCAAGTGAATTTGTATAAAACCGGGCTTTGGATGCCAGTCGAAACAAAGTATTACTCAGATCAGGCGGCCATCGATACATGGGTGAGCAAAGACGTGCATCCGCCTGAATGGAAGACGGCAGCGATTGATTACGCCCTCAAATATTCGGTAAAATCGCCTTCTGCCAGCTTGAAAAACTGGTCGGAGATCAATTCCAAATTGACCCCGGCGCTCGATTTGATCTGGACAAATAAAAAACCGGCAAAAGATGCACTAGATGGCTTGGAAAAAGACCTTCAGCCGTTATTGAAAGGGAAATACCCAGATAAATAACAAATAGCTTGCTGAATGGGGAAGAGATCCCCTGAGGGTAAGGGGATCTCTGAACTGCAGTTTTATTAGTCAGAATATTCTGATTATTTTACAGAAAGGGGGACACAGTGATGCGAACGGCGTCTGGCATTTCGCGCATGGAGCGTAATTGGGGCATCCTATTCGCGCTGCCGCCTATACTTGGGCTTTTGTGCTTTACACTTTATCCGGTAGTCGCTTCTTTCTTTTACAGTCTCACCGATTGGAGTATCGGGAGCGATTGGCACTACGTTGGATTAGATAATTACAAGACGATTTTTACAAACGATCCCTTGTTTAACAAATCGCTGTACGCAACGACCTACTATGCGCTGGGAAGCGTGCCGATCGGCCTTTTGGTCGCGTTTTTTATCGCCATGCTGTTGAACCAGAAAGTAAGAGGGCTTTCGATTTTCCGCACGATCTTCTATTTGCCGACGATTGTACCGAGCATAGCCAACACGGTTCTGTGGATTTGGATTTACAATCCTGATTTTGGACTGCTGAATTCGCTGCTAAAGTCGGTAGGGCTGCCCGGGTCGCAATGGGTGTACAGCGAATCGACGGCAATACCGTCGCTGATATTGATGAGTACATGGGGAGTCGGCAATTCGGTGTTGATCTTTCTGGCAGGTCTCCAGGGAGTTCCCGGACATTTATACGAAGCCGCCGAGGTTGAAGGCGGGAATAGCTGGCACAAGTTCATTTATGTAACCGTTCCTTATATGTCGCCTACAATATTTTTTAATCTCGTCATGTCGTTAATCGGCACGTTCCAGGCGTTTAATCAGGCTTATGTGATGACGCAGGGCGGCCCGAACAATTCCACGCTGTTCTATGTGTACTATTTGTACCGGAAAGCGTTTACGGAATCCAAAATCGGCTATGCTTCGGCGCTGGCCTGGATTTTGTTTATCATCATCCTCGTGCTGACGCTGATTGTCTTTAAAACATCGAAAAAATGGGTGCATTACGAGGAGGGAGGGGCGTAATGGAACAAATGGCCGTTCATGCCGCTGTGAGTAAAGGTATGCGCAAGAGCCGCAGCAATCCGCTAAGTCGCCTGGGCGTTTATGCGACTCTGATTCTCGGCAGTGTCGTCATGATCTTCCCTTTTATATGGCTCTTGCGTAGTTCCTTGATGGACCGTAGTCAAATCTTTATTTTTCCGCCGCAGTGGATTCCAAATCCGGTCAAATGGAGTAACTATCGCGAAGCACTGACTAGTGTGCCTTTTCACCTTTATTTTAAAAATACGATGACCATTGAGCTGTTTACAATTAGCGGCGTGCTGATTACAAGTGTGATGGCTGCTTACAGCTTCTCCCGGTTGCGCTGGCCTGGCAGGGATCTTGTCTTTTCGTTGCTGCTGGCGACTATGATGCTGCCTTATGCGGTTACGCTGATTCCGACTTTTATAGTCTGGAAGAGCCTCGGCGCACTGAATTCGTTTTTGCCTTTAACGGTTCCGGCCTGGTTTGGCGGCGGCGCGTTCAACATTTTTTTACTCCGCCAGTTTTTTATGGGCATTCCCAAAGATTTGGATGAAGCCGCCTATATGGATGGCGCGAAGCCGTTCACAGTGCTTTGGCGCGTCATTGTGCCGCTGTCGAAACCGGCGATGATCGTTGTGGGCATTTTCACCTTCATTGATGTGTGGAACGATTTTCTCGGCCCGATCATTTATTTAAGCAGCAATGAGAAATTTACGCTGGCCTTGGGGCTGGCCACATTCAAGGGCTTGTACAATGCGCAGTGGGGCTATTTGATGGCTGCATCCGCGGCTGTGGTGGCTCCGATTCTGCTCCTGTTCTTCCTCGCGCAGCGCTATTTTGTAGAAGGCATTACGTTGACGGGGATCAAGGGATAGCGGGAAAATGCGGCTGCCACAGGCAGGATGCTGATTTTGTAAAGGAAAGCGGGAGGATGACATGGAAGCAAGACGATTGCAGCTTGTTCGCGATAAACTCGATGCATGGGGAATTGATGCTTTACTGGTAACGTGTCCCTTTAACCGCATGTATTTGACCGGATTTACCGGTTCGGCGGGCTATGTGGTTATCACGAAAGAACAAGCGATTTTATTGACCGATTTTCGGTATGTGCAGCAAGCGCAGGCGCAGACAAAGGTGTACGAGGTGCGGCGGCATGCGGTGCAGCCCATCGAAACGATCAACGAGACGCTGAATTCCCTCCAGGTAAAAAAGCTCGGTTTTGAGCAGCATGTGCTGTCTTACGAAAATTTTGCCGCCTATCAAGAGACGTTCGCAGGCATCGATCTGATGCCGACGCGCCATCTCGTCGAGCATCTTCGCGGTTTCAAAGATAGCGGGGAATTGCAGCGCATCCGCAAAGCCATCGACGTTACGGAGCAGGCGTTCGCACATATTTTGGGCGTACTGAAACCGGGAATAACGGAGCGGGATGTTGCTGCGGAACTGGAATATGTCATGCGTAAAAATGGAGCGGCTTCATCGGCCTATTCGTTGATTGTCGCTTCAGGAGAGCGCTCGGCGCTGCCGCACGGCTTGGCGAGCGATAAAGCCATCGGGATGAACGAGTTCGTAACGCTCGATTTTGGCGCGAGCTACGAAGGGTATTGCTCGGATTTGACGCGAACTGTATTCATCGGCACCCCGACAGCGAGGCACAAAGAAATTTATGCCGCTGTCCTGGAAGCCAATCAAACAACATTGGCCCGTCTTAAACCGGGAATGTCCGCGAAGGAAGCGGATTCACTCGGCAGAGACGTGATCACGCAGCGCGGGTATGGCGAATATTTCGGACATGGGCTGGGGCATGCGTTCGGGTTGGAGATTCATGAGCCTGCGCGGTTTTCGCAGACGAGCGAGGATGTGTTGTTGCCGGGGATGGTGATGACCGTAGAACCCGGTATCTATATTCCGGGATTCGGCGGCGTTCGCATCGAAGACGATATTTTCGTCACCGATACAGGCATTGAAGTGTTGACGAAATCGAACAAAGAACTGATTGCTCTATAAATACGTGTTGCAGCAAAAAAGAAGGAGTGTAGGCGATGAGGTCCGATTCGGCAGATGTTGTAATTATCGGGGGCGGGATCATTGGCATGGCGATTGCCTACTATACGGCAAAGCTTGGCATGGACGTTATCGTCGTCGAAAAGGGGGAAATCGCCGGGGGCACCTCGTCCAAATGCGACGGCAATATTTTGGCTATCGACAAGGACCCTGGCTTTGACAGCCGCATGTCGCTTAAATCGCAGGAATTGGTAGCAGAGCTGGTGCATGAGCTTGACGAGGAATTTGAATACCGCGCGCCGGGAAGCATTCTCGTGTGCGAGAGCGAGGAAGAGATGGCGGCTGCCGAGCAGTGGGTGAAGCGCCAACAGGAAGCCGGGCTGCCCTTTCGCATGCTGGACAGGCAAGATTTGCGTGACGAGTGGCCGTATATGGCGACCGATCTGCATGGCGGTCTGGAATGCGCGACCGATTCTACGGTCAATCCGGTGCTATTGACGTATTCGCTCGCCGCCACAGCGCGTCGGCTAGGCGCTCGCATGTTGACGCATACAGCGGTAACGAATGTCCTTCGGGACGGAAGCGGGCGGGTGCAGGGCGTAGAAACGGACATGGGCAACATTAAGGCCAAATCGGTCATTGTCGCTGCCGGCGTATGGTCCAAATCAATCGGGCATATGGTCGGAATCGACATCCCCATCGAACCGCGCAAAGGGCACATTCTCGTTGCGTCTCGAACGCCGAATATCGGCAAGCGCAAGGTGATGGAGTTCGGGTATTTGATCAGTAAATTCGGCGGCAAGCGGCAGGTGGATGAAGCTTACGAGAAGTTTGGCGTGGCCTTCGTGTTCGAGCCAACGGCATCGCAAAATTTTCTGATCGGGAGCAGCCGTCAATTCGTAGGCATGGAACCGCGTGTCGATCAGGAGGTCATTCGCTTGGTTGCGAAGCGGGCGATCCGGTTTTTTCCGGTCATTGCGCAAATTCCGATGCTGCGCACGTATGCCGGACTGCGTCCGTGGACGCCGGATCATTTGCCGATTGTCTCGGCGATCGATGAGGTTCCCGGCCTGTATGTGGCAGCCGGGCATGAAGGAGACGGCATCAGCCTGGCGGCCGTAACGGGCAAGCTGGTCAGCGAGATGCTGAGCGATACGACAACCTGCATCCCGACGGAGCCGCTGCGCTACGACCGTTTTACGCAAAGCCGAACCTCCTGAACAGGAGAGGCGGAATGAGAATGGGATCAAGCGTTCGTTATTATATGTAAAATTTATCTATAATTAAGATAAAATAGTTAAAACCGCAAGGAGGACCCTCATGAAACTGTCCAAGATCGTAACGACCATCGATACCCATACGGGCGGCAATCCGACCCGAACGGTTACAAGCGGAGCTCCTAAGCTTTACGGCAGTACCATGTCGGAGAAGATGGTATACATGTCAGAGAGGCATGACGATTTTCGCCGGGCCCTTATGTTCGAGCCGCGCGGTCACGAGGTGATGTCCGGGTGCATCCTGACAGAGCCGTGCGATCCGACGGCCGATATCGGCGTCGTGTTTATCGAGACCGGCGGCTATTTGCCGATGTGCGGCCACGATACGATAGGCGTCTGCACCGCATTGATTGAAAGCGGCATGTTCCCGGAGGATACCAAGCTACTACGGCTTGACACGCCGGCGGGTCTGGTGGAAGCGAAGCTGGACATTGAGAACGGCAAGGTGAAGCTGGTGACGTTTACAAACATTCCTTCCTTCTTATATAAGGAGGACGTTCGGGTTCATATTGACGGTCTGGGCGAAGTGAAGCTGGACATTGCGTATGGCGGCAACTTTTACGGCCTCGTCGACGCCCGTTCTGTCGGCCTTTCCTTGCAGCCCGAATACGCAGCTAGTATCGTTAGCACCGCCATCCGCATCCGCGAAGCCGTGAATGCCAGCATCGAAGTGATTCATCCGGAAAATCCGGTTATTCGCGGAATGACGCATGTGGAGTTTTTTGAAGATCCGCAGTCGCCGGAAGTCGACTGCCGTAATGCGGTCGTCATTCCGCCCGGCGGCATCGACCGCTCGCCTTGCGGTACGGGGACTTCCGCCAAAGTCGCGACATTGTACGCGAAGGGGCAATTGGCGCTGAACGAAGAGTTCGTTCATGAAAGCATTACAGGCTCGCTGTTCTATGCCAAGGTGCTGCGGGAAGTTCAGGCAGGCAGCCTGCCTGCGGTTATTACGCAAATTGCCGGTTCGGCCTGGGTGACGGGGCTGCATCATTTTGTTTTCGATCCGTCCGATCCGCTCATACAGGGATTTCTGTTGCAGTAACGAACGGTTTCGTGAAAGGGGTGATGCCGTACCGAGATGACAGGTACGACGGCTGATACAGGAAACGATATAGACAGAAAGCGACTTATACGAATTACAACGATAATTGACAGGAGAGGGGAAAAAGAAAATGGCTAGATTTGAAGGGATATATACGGCGATTTTAACGCCTTTTACAAGCACGTTAGAAGTGGATTACGGACGATTGGAGGAGCATGTTGCCTGGTTGATTGAACAGGGGGTTCAAGGCATTATTCCAACCGGATCGCTCGGCGAATATGCTTCCATGACCGAACAAGAACGGGCCAAAGTGGTAGAAACCGTGGCGAAGGTAACCGCCGGCAAGGTCGATCTTGTTGTGGGCAGCGCATCGCCGTCCACTAAGCAAGCTGTAAAATGGGTGCAGCATGCCAAAGACCACGGAGCCGCAGGCGTGATGGCCTTGCCGCCGATCAATTACCGCCCAAGAAGAAACGAAATTATCGCCCATTACGAAGCGCTTTCGAGTGTTGGGCTGCCGATCATTGCGTACAACAATCCGTTTGATACAGCTGTTGACCTGACGCCTGACCTGCTCGCCGAACTAGCGCAAATCGAGCAAGTTGTTGCCGTCAAGGAGTTTTCCGCGGACGTTCGACGCATTCCGGAAATTTTGGAGAAATGCAATTTGGAAGTACTGGTCGGTCTTGACGATATGCTATACGAAGGCGTTTTGGCCGGAGGCACAGGCTGGATTGGCGGGCTTTCCAATACATTCCCGAAAGAATGCGCTGAACTGTACAGCCTCTCCCGCACCGGCAAATTAACGGAAGCTTTCGGCTTGTATCAAAAGCTGCTCCCGCTTTTCCGCTACGATTCCAAACCGATTCTGGTACAGGCGATCAAATATACGATGGATTTGGCCGGTATGCCGATGGGAGGCACACGCCCGCCTCGCTTGCCGCTCACTGAGGATGAATACCGCGAGATTGAAGTGGCTTACAAACTGGCTGCAGGAAAGTAGGAGGATATGATGAAGAACAGTCAAAACTGGATTGGCGGGGAATGGATGACGCCGGGCAACGGCGAAACAGTCATTCATAGTCCTTCAAATGTGCAGGAACAAGTCGGCGTTCTTCACTTATCCGCTGCCTCGCACGTGGTGCAGGCAGGACAGGCGGCGCAAGCTGCCTTTCCCGCTTGGGCGCGTCTGACCGGAGCGGGAAGAGCGGATTATTTGTACCGAATGGCTGAAGCATTGAAAGCACGTTTGACCGAGGTGGCGACGCTGGCCAGTACTGAAATGGGCAAGCCGATCACGGAGATGCAGGGAGAAGTGATGCGGGCCGTCAACCTGCTAATTTATTACGCAGCCGAAGGCGTCCGACCGAACGGCAGCGTGATCCCGTCCAGCGAAACGCAAGTGGTGCAGTACACGAAGCGGGTGCCGCTAGGCGTCGTCGGCATTGTAACTCCCTGGAATTTTCCGGTTGCTATTCCTGTCTGGAAAATTGCTCCAGCACTTATTTGCGGCAACACAATCGTCTGGAAGCCTGCCGAATTCGCTTCACTGACGGCAACGCTGATCGCGGAAATTTTTGCTTCCATTGGACTACCGGCAGGGGTGCTGAACCTTGTTATCGGCAGCGGCCAACAGCTCGGGAGCGTGCTGCTGGAGCAGGCCGGAATCAACGCTTTCAGCTTTACAGGCTCTACTTTTACAGGCTTAAAGGTAGCGGAAACGTGCGCCCGCCATAACATTAAGTACCAGACGGAGATGGGCGGCAAAAATGCGGCTATCGTGTTGAATGACGCTGATCTGGAAAAAACAATCCCGATGATCCTCAGCGGAGCGTTTCGCTCAGCGGGGCAGAAATGTACGGCGACAAGCCGGGTCATCGTGGAGAAAGGGATCTACGAACCGTTCATCCAAGCGCTGCAAAAGGGCGTAGCTTCCATCCGGCAGTCAACGGCCCTTGATCCGGCGGCTTATCTCGGACCCGTGGCGTCGTACAGCCAATATAAGACAGTAATGGCCTATGCCAAGCTCGCGCGCGAGCAGGCGCAAATTGTCGCCGAAGGCTCCGGTTTGGCGGAATCGGCCGAAGGCTACTTCGTCAAGCCGCTTGTAGCTGCTGGCGTGGACGCGGATCATCCGCTCATTCAGGATGAAATTTTTGGACCGGTCGTCACCTTGCTCCAGGCGAGCGACTTTGATGAAGCGATTGGGCTGTGTAACCGAACCGTGTTCGGTCTGAGCGCTTCGTTATTTACGCAAAATCTGTCCAAGGCGCACCGCTTTCTGGATGAGGCCCAAGCCGGGATGGTGCGCGTCAATCAGGAAACTGCCGGGGTTGAATATCAGGCACCGTTCGGCGGCATGAAGCTATCCAGCTCTCATACGCGCGAACAGGGCCAGGCGGCTCTCGATTTTTATACGGAAACTAAAACTTGCTCAATCAGCTACGCATAAGCGAGGGATGTCCGATGGAACGAGTAGATACCTTGATTTGCCGTTGCGAGGAAGTGACGTTCGATCAGCTTGAGCAGGCTTATCATACGGGCTGTTCCACCTCGCGCCAATTGAAAATGAAAACACGCGCTTCGATGGGGGCCTGCCAAGGCAGGGTGTGCAGGTACCTCATCGAAGCGTGGCTGCAAGACAAACATCCCGGCGCTGTGCGCGACGCAGAACTGCTTTCCTGCCGTCCGCCGATCCGTCCGGTTACATTCGGCCAACTGTCAGAAGGTGAATAACGATGGAATCTATGCGCATTGAGCAACATCCGATTCTGGGCCGCAAGGCCCCCCATGAAATCGTTGACTTTACGTTTAACGGCAAGCCGATGACCGGCCGCAGGGGAGAACCCGTTGCCGCCGCCCTGCTTGCGGCAGGCATCCGCACGTTGCGCAGACATGAAGAATCCGGGAATCCCCGGGGTCTGTACTGCGCAATTGGCCATTGTATGGAGTGCAGAGTTCAAATTGCGGACAAAGGCATCGTTCGGGCATGTCTGACGCCTTTGGAGCCTGGCATGAGCATCAGGGAAGGGCAGCAATTGCCCAATGAAATAACCGGGAGGGAATTGCCATGAGCTTCAAACGGCAGCAGTCCGATCTGATCATCGTCGGTGCAGGTCCGGCAGGCTTGTCAGCAGCGGCGGGAGCAGCGGAAATAGGCTTGCGGGTGATGATTGTTGATGAATTTCCGCAGCCCGGCGGCCGGATGCCGGGGCAATTTCACGAGGAACATGGGTCTTGGTGGGTCGGCAAGCATATCGCCGAGGAGCTTATCGAGCGAAATCGCAAGCTCGGCGTCGATATCCAGTGCGGCGCATCCGTTTACGATATGCGCAGAGTCGGGAACCGCTGGGAAATATCGACATCGGTCGGCGTTTTTGTCGCCCCTTATGCGCTTTTGGCGACAGGAGCGGCAGAATTGCCGCTGCCTATAGAGGGCTGGACGCTGCCTGGCGTCATGTCAATCGGCGCCGCCCAGGTGCTGACCAATGTCCATTACGTCAAACCGGGCAAGCGGGGAATTATTGTCGGCGTCAATGTGCTGGCGATGGCCATTGCCAGAGAGCTTGCGGTGAGCGGCGTTGAACTGGCCGGCATCGTGCTGCCGCCGGGCGGCTCGACTGCGGGAAAAACGGCGGTGCCGCGGAACAATATGGAAACGTTAATGGGTTTGTCCCATCTGGCTCCTTCCCCGCTGCTTCGCAGCGGTGGCAAACTAGCCAAAGCGATGGGACTGGCAGGCCTGGTCACGGGCCTGTTCCCGCAGCGCGGAATCAAAATATGGGATATTCCGCTCAGGCTGCGTACCGCCGTCTGTTCAATCAACGGCAAGGATCGGGTAGAATCGGTTACGCTTGCTAACGTAACTGGCGCCGGCCAGCTTGTGGTGGGATCGGAGCGTGAGGAGCCCGTCGACTTCGTGGCGATTGCCGGTGGTCTGTATCCGCTGGCTGAACTTGCGGCAGTAGCGGGTTGTCCTTTCCTTTACGTTCAGGAGCTTGGCGGGCACATTCCGCTACACAGCGAGCGCATGCAAACGACACTGGCCGGGCTGTATGTGGCCGGCAACATTACGGGAGTCGAAAGCGCGCTCGTTTCGATGTCGCAGGGTAGGCTAGCCGCCGCATCGATCTGCTTCGATTCCGGGATTTTGGGCTCCAGGGGCGAAGAAAAGGTTCATCAGGCTATGGAAGAGGTGCGGCAAGTTCGCTCGGAGGCGCTAATTCAATTCCAGCCGGGCATCCCGGAGGCGCGGCGTTGCTTGTACCGCAAATGGCAGGGAACGATGGAAGCTGAGGTGCAAAGGGAATGAGGGTTCATAAGGGAAGCAGCACAAATATCATTTTGCGTCTGGAGATCGATCAAGCCAAGACGTCTTTCGGGCAAATCGCGACAGCGATTGGCGAAACGGGAGGAGATATCGTAGCCGTCGATGTTAGCCGGGCGGGCAAGCAGACGACCTTTCACGACATTACGATAACGACGGAGCCGACTCTTGCCGAACGTATCGTTCAGTGCCTGGAAGTGCTTTCAGGCGTTAAGGTCATCAATGTCTCCGACCAAACGATGCTGCTCCATCTCGGAGGGAAAATTGAAGTAGCCTCCAAAATGAAGATCAAAAACCGCGATGACCTGTCGCGGGTCTACACGCCGGGCGTAGCGAGAGTTTGCCTGGCGATTCAGGAAAGACCGTCGCGAGCCTACTCCCTCACGATCAAGAGAAATACGATCGCCGTCGTATCAGACGGGTCTGCCGTGCTTGGGCTAGGCAACATCGGGCCGTTGGCCGCAATGCCCGTCATGGAAGGCAAAGCGATGCTGTTCAAGCAGCTTGCCGATGTTGACGCTTTTCCCATTTGCCTGGATACGCAAGACACGGAAGAAATAATCCACAGCATCAAACGCATGGCTCCGACTTTCGGAGGCATTAATCTGGAAGACATATCCTCGCCGCGTTGTTTTGAAATTGAACGGCGATTGATCGAGGAATTGGACATTCCTGTTTTTCATGACGATCAGCATGGCACTGCCGTCGTGATGCTGGCGGGCCTGTACAATGCGATGAAGCTTGTCGGCAAACAGCTTGAAGCATGCAAAATTGTCATTTGCGGAGTCGGGGCGGCGGGTCACGCCTGCACGAAAATATTGCTTGCGGCAGGGGCAAAGCGCATCATCGGCGTTGATCGCTGCGGGGCCTTGGTGCGGGGGCATCACTACGAGAACGAAGCTTGGGCCTGGTACGCAGAGCATACGAATCCTGATATGGAGACGGGAATGTTGTCAGATGTGATCCGTGATGCTGATATTTTTATCGGGGTTTCCGGTCCCGGCTTATTGAAGGCGGGGGATGTGCGTAAAATGTCCGCCGATCCGATTGTGTTCGCCATGGCTAATCCCGAACCGGAAATTAGTCCTGACGAAGTAGAAGGAATCGTTCGCGTAATGGCGACCGGGCGTTCCGACTATCCTAATCAGATTAATAATGTATTATGCTTTCCGGGTATGTTTCGCGGGGTACTGGATTGCCGCGCTACGAAGGTTACCGAACTTATGAAACTCGCTGCAGCAAAAGCCATCGCGTCGGTGGTCGACGAAGAGGAATTGAACGAGCAATATATTATACCGAGTGTGTTTAACCGTAATGTAGTCGAGCAGGTGCGTAAGGCGGTCATTCAAGCTGCTTACGAATCCAATGTGGCGCGCCGCCGCGAAGTTCCTGGAGACGATCCGGACCAGACTCGCGAAACGGCAGAATAAGCCCTGTTGGCTAAGGCCGATCAGGCGATTGGAAATAATGCGAATATGGATGGTGGAAGGAATGAACGCAAGGATCCAAAAGCTGTATACGAGCATGGAAGCCATGAATTTGGACACTGTGTTCGTTACGCTTCCCAAAAGTGTGTATTATTTGACCGGCTTTGCGACCGAGCCGCATGAGCGCTTTCTCGGGCTGATTTTGCCGAAGGACGAGGAGCCGTTTCTGATCGTTCCAGAACTGGATGTCGAAGCGGCTAGGCAGGCTTCACAGGTGACGCGGATTTTTGGCTACTCCGATACGAAAGATCCTTATATAGTGCTGAAAAGTCATGTGGGTCATGCACTCAAGAGAGTCGGGATCGAAAAGAGCCATCTCTCCGTCCGTCGTTACGAGGAATTGACGCAATCGCTCGGCATTGAGCAGTATGTCGACGTAGAAGATACACTGTGCCGGATGCGGGCAATCAAATCTCCGGAAGAAGTAGCGCGCATGAAGGAAGCGGTACGACTTGCCGAAGAAATGCTGCGCGTTGGCATCAGCAAGGTTGCGGTGGGTATGAAGGAAATCGAGATTGCCGCAGAAATTGAATATGCCATGAAGCGGTCGGGGGTAAGTCCTGCGTTCTCTACGACGGTTCTCACCGGCGAAAAATCGGCGCTGCCACACGGAGCTACCGGCAACCGCAAAATCGCACGCGGCGATTTGCTTTTGTTCGACATGGGCGTTTGCGTCGATGGTTACTTATCCGATATGACGCGCACGTTCGCCGTCGGTGATATTGATAGCAAGAAGGCAGAAATCTACGAAACCGTGCTGCAGGCCAATTTGCTGGCGATTGAGGCGATTCGTCCCAATGTCATCATGGCCGATGTAGATCGCACGGCGCGAGAATACATTACCGCCGTAGGCTATGGCCCTTATTTTATGCATCGCTTAGGTCACGGGCTTGGCATTGAAATCCACGAATATCCGTCGCTTCACGGGGATAATCAGGACCAACTGCTTGAAGGCATGGTTGTGACCATCGAGCCAGGCATCTACGTGCCGGATGTCGGCGGGGTTCGCATAGAGGATGATGTACTCGTCACTTCGACGGGCGTCGAGGTGCTTAATGCCTTTGAGAAAACATTGACGATTATCGGTTAAGCAAGGCAACCGCAAGAAAATGGGAAGTCACAGCAGCAAATTTTTCAGAACAGAGTGAGGAATGGAGCCACGTACAAAGAGGAGGACCGTAGATGGAGATCAAAGAGAACGCCGTTAATTCGGCAAGCGCGAAAGATAAAACAGAATTGGACGGCAATGCGATCTATTTGGGGAATTTAAATACAGTAGAGGCCGATTTGAATCTACCGCTTATGGGTAAATACGGATCTTCAATCCACTGGGAATCGAAGGAGCTTTTTATAAGCCATACAGGTAAGGTAACAAGACCTACCTATGGAGTTGGTAATCGGAGAGTTACTCTTATTGCAACGGTGACTTGTGAAGGAGAGGTGACCCAAAAGACATTTGTAGCAACGGTTCTCCAAGAAGAATATAAAGCAAATATTATTTCGGCAAATCCAATATTAGTGCGGTCAAAGACAGGGGAACGACCAGAATTGCCGACAGTCGTTATCGTAAAAAATGATACCGGAAGTCATACGGTAAACAACGTTTTCTGGGACCCAGTTAAACAGGAGGCTTACCAGCAAAAAGGATTCTTTTCGATCCATGGTAAGTTGGAAGGAAGCCATTTAAAGGCCGTGGCCAATATTCAAATATGCGATAATTTTGAGGAAATAGTCGATCATACCAAGCGGTTGAAAGAATTTAAAGGACATAGTGTAAGTCTGGAGAAGGAGAGTGAATTTGGAGCGGCTATGAACCGTTTTCTGCAGTATGTACAGTCAGTGGACGATGATCAGATGCTATATAATTTCAGAGCGGCGGCTACCGGTGACACCAAAGGAGCACAGCCGATGACGGGGTGGGATGCTCCGGAATGCAATCTGAAGGGGCACACAACAGGACACTATCTCTCCTCTTTGGCACTTGCTTATAATGCTACGGGTGATTTTGTTCTGCTGAGGAAAATCCAATACATGGTTGAAGAATTGGGCGAATGCCAGAAAGCTATGTCTGAAAAGGCGGGATATAGCCAGGGCTTCCTGAGCGCGTATTCGGAAGAACAGTTCGATCTGCTGGAGCAGTACACGACTTATCCGGAAATATGGGCTCCTTACTATACGCTGCATAAAATTATGGCCGGTCTGTTGGATTGTTATCAGCTTGCAGGACAGCAAAAAGCCTTGGATATTTGCGATAAGTTGGGCAATTGGGTACACAACCGACTAAGCAGGCTTCTGAAGGAACAGCTGCATAAAATGTGGTCATTGTACATTGCCGGGGAATATGGAGGTATGAATGAGGTTTTGGCCAAGTTATATGAAATCACAGGCAATAAAAATCATCTGATAGCGGCGAAATATTTTGACAATGAAAAACTCTTCTTCCCGATGAAAGAGGATGTAGATACTCTAGGGAATATGCATGCCAACCAGCACATCCCGCAAATTATTGGAGCGTTAAAGCTGTTTGAGGTTGAGGGTGACAAGAAATATTATAAGATCGCAGAGAACTTTTGGACTATGGTGACACAAAGTCATATTTATCAAATTGGCGGTACCGGGGAGACGGAAATGTTTAAAGAGCCCAACGCCATTGCAAGATTTCTTACCGATAAGACTGCGGAAACCTGTGCTAGCTATAATATGCTGAAATTGACCAAAGAACTTTTTCAGTTTAACCCGCGTAAAGCGTATATGGATTATTATGAGAATGCACTCTATAACCATATTCTTGCCACAGAGAACAGAAAAACAGCAGAAGGTGGCACCACCTACTTTATGCCAACGGCGCCTGGATCTGTTAAGAAATTTGATACTCATGAAAATACCTGTTGTCATGGAACTGGCCTGGAAAATCATTTTAAATATCAAGAAGGCGTCTATTTTCATGATGAAGACAGATTGTATGTAAATTTGTATATTCCCTCTCAATTGAATTGGAGCGAGAAGGAGCTCATCTTGATTCAGAAACGGGATCAGAACGGTTTGGGGACAGTCAAATTCTATCTAGATGGCGGCCCTGAAACTACCATTATGTTCAGAATTCCTAATTGGTTATCAGAGCCAATTGAAGTAAAGGTAAACGGAGAGATCTACAGCAATCTTGAGTATGTGCACGGATATTTAAAGCTGTGCAGAGCGTGGAAGAAGGATGAAATCGAACTGACGATGCCCTACTCAATGAGATTGACGGGCATATCCGATAACGAAACCATTAAAAGTCTTACTTATGGACCATACGTTTTGGTGGCAATAAGCGAGGAAAGGGATTATATATCCTGGACATACAGTGAAAAAGAGTTTCTGGAACAAATAATTCAACAAAAGGAGAGCCCTTTGACGTTTGTTTTGGATGGAATAAAGTTTGTTCCATTGTATCAAGTACAAGATGAACGCTATCATACGTATTTTAAGATTACCCAATGATTTCCTCCATATTCTGGAGTCCAACGCATGCCATATATTCGCACGATTTCGTCTTCACTTATGGTCAAGTCCGTGCTGATAAGCGCTTGTTACGATTTTGAACAAACACGAACTTAACCGGTAATCCGCAAGAGGTTTCGGCGATGACGGAGCCCAGAATTTCAGTTGGCTTACCCTTTGAAATTGTTGCGTACAACTCTTCTAAGGTCATTAGTTTGCCGTTTAAGCGATAGCGTTGCTTCAATTCTTTGACCATACCAATGACAGGTACTCCCCGAGTGAGAACAAAAGTTGAAACACAGAGGGTGTTTTTCTGTCAATTAATCCTTGCAGCCATAAGGCTTAACTAGTTTTTAGAAGGTGCGAAATTTGAGTTTGTTATAAATCAACAGTGCTTATTTTTTTATTTTTTAATTGCCTCTTTCGTTAACGTTAGCATTCCTGTAGAGCGTTAATTTTCAGCTTTGCAAAAAAACAAGCGCCTCGGTACGATGGGAGTACGCAACGGGTCATAGCCCTTTAAATCCCATCATCCAGGAGGACGCTCTATTATGAAGTTTAAATCGCAGGTCAAACAAAATCAACTCATTGAAAAAATTACCTCTCAGCATCTTGTTATCGGGATCGACATCGCCCAACTAACGCACGTTGCGCGTGCTGTTAACTTTCGTGGCATCGTGATCGGTAACCCCTTGTCCTTCTCCAATGACGAGGAGGGCTTTCACACCCTCCTTCGGTGGATCCAGTCGCTGCAATCTGCTCACGCTTTAACGGCGGCCATTGTTGGTATGGAGCCTACCGGACACTACTGGCACAACCTCTCTAAGTGGCTCTCGAACCGCCAGTTTGAAGTCGTTCTGGTCAATCCACATCTTGTGAAAAAGAATAAGGAGAACCGCGATAATACACCATCCAAGAGCGACAAAAAAGATGCACTTGTCATCGCAGATATGGTTAAAAACGGCTACTACTCGTTCACTCGCAACACACCAGAAGTATTTGAAGAACTGCGTGTCTTTCTCTCAAACCGTGACTCTGTCGTAACGAGGCTCGTTAGTGCTAAGAACCAAATCCATCGTTGGGTGGACGTTGTTTTTCCTGAGCTTCGACAAGTCTTCAAGAACATCATTTGTACGGGTTCACTGACTACACTTCGTCTTTTTCCTACGCCTGAAGAATTATGCAAATTAAAGTCTCAAGACGTCGTACAAGGTTGGAAATCGCTTATGAAACGACAATCTGGTGAACGAAAAGCTCGAGCTCTTATCTCTCTTGCTAACAGTTCTATAGGTTCTAAGCAAGCAACGTATGCCTACAAGCTTCACTTGAAGCAACTTCTCGATGAGTACGACCTCGCTTGCCTACAGCTTCAAGCCGTAGAAACGGAGATTATTGCTGTTTTAGATAGAATACCTTTTGCTAAATCCATGCTTGCTGTCAAAGGGATTAACGCCATTTCACTAGCTGGTATCCTCGGTGAGGCGGGGGATTTAAGTGGCTTTGTGCACGGTAATGCCTTGCTGCGTCATGCTGGACTTAACCTCGCTGAAGCAAGTTCAGGTAAATGGACCGGACAGATGAAGATTAGCAAACGTGGTCGCTCTCGCCTCCGACGATTTATCTTCATGATGACGATGAGTTTAGTAGC